>JBBRIV010000026.1:0-17778 GCA_038220425.1 Candidatus Limnocylindrales bacterium | reverse complement strand
CGGCAAGGTCCTGGTCGCCCCGATCGGCATTCCCCTGGATGCGGATCGTGCCTGACCGTGCTGACAGCCGGACCTTCGGCTGGCGCGAAGTGCTCCTCGTTGGTGGGGCAATCGTCATCCTCGTCCTGGGCCTGTCGTTCGTGACCAGCCTCCTGCCTAACCAGGCCCAGTGGGTCGTGTTTCAATCCCCGCTGCTGATCGCGGTGATCCTGGTTGGGACCATCGTGGTGTTGGCCGGCCTCCTGCGCGGCGGGCGGCCTCGCTAGGTTCGGGCCGAGGCCGAGGGCCACGCTCGGACGGCGATCGGGCCGCGATCGAAGCCGCCGGGATTGCCTATGTACACGGGCATTTCCACGGCCTAGACTCCCGCCCATCAAAACGTCACGGTCAGGGGACCGGGACCACAGCCCGTAGCACGCTGACCGAACTCCTCTCTGGCTGACGCGAGGGACCACGGCTCGCGCGGCTACACAGAGGAGTGTTCGTGTACACCGATAAGAACCTGACCTGCGCCGACTGTGGGCAGGAGTACGTCTTCACTGCCAGCGAGCAGGATTTCTACGCCCAGCGCAACTTCACCGAGCCGCGCCGCTGCGCCAGCTGCCGGGCCAGCCGGAAGGCCGCAAGGAACGCCTCGGATGGCGGCGGTGGGGGCAGCTACGCCGGCTCGGACAGCGGATCGTCGAGCTACGGCGGCTACGGCGCCGGTGGCTCGTACAGCGCCGGTGGCTACAGCGGGGCTCGTGACCGCGGCCCGCGCGAAATGTTCACGGCCACCTGCAGCAACTGCGGCCGCGACGCCCAGGTCCCGTTCCGCCCGACCAGCGGCAAACCCGTCTACTGCAGCGACTGCTTCCGGACGATGCGCGGCGCCTGACCCGGCCATCGGTTGCGTGGGTCGGGACGGGCCGGGTACCATCGATCGGTCCCCGCCAGCCCCACACCGCGAGGTTGCCTCACCCGATGGCCGTCGGCTCCAGTAACGACTTCGACCTCGTCGTCCTCGGGGCCGGCACGGGTGGCTACACGGCGGCATTCCGGGCCGCCCAGCTTGGCCTGCGGGTAGCCCTGGTCGACCAGGACAAGATCGGCGGGACATGCCTCCATCGCGGCTGCATTCCCACCAAGGCCCTTCTCGAGTCGGCCGAGATGATGAACCGGGCGCGCCATCTCAAGGACTACGGCGTGCTCCTGGACGGCGTCCCGGGCGTGGACTACACGACCATCGCCGAGCGCCGGGACGCCATCGTCAAGCGGATGTGGACCGGCCTCAAGAGCCTGATCACGAAGAACAAGGTCACCTGGGTCGAGGGCCGCGGACGCCTTGACGGGCCGAACCGGGTGCGCGTCAGCCAGCCCGGTGAAGACGGCACACCCGGGGCCGGCGGCGAGCGAATCCTCCAGGCGACCGACGTGATCATTGCCACCGGCAGCCGGGTCAAGAGCCTGCCCGGGCTCGTGCCCAACGGCAAGACGATCGTGACCAGTGACGACATCCTGCGCCTGGCCAGCCAGCCGGCCAGCATCGTGATCGTGGGCGGCGGCGCGGTCGGCGTCGAGTTCGCAAGCTTCTACCACGACATCGGGACCACCGTCACCCTGCTCGAATACCTGCCCGGGATCGTCCCGCTCGAGGATCGGGATGTCAGCCAGCTGCTGGAGCGGAGCTTCACGAAGCGCGGCATCCGGGTGATCACCAACGCCCGCTTCGATGTGGCCAAGGTCAAGACCAGCGCCAAGGGCGTCAAGCTGAGCGTGGGTCCCGAAGGCGGAGCCAGCGAGGAGATCAGCGCCGAACTGATGCTGGTGGCCACGGGCCGGGCCGCCAACGTGGAGGAGATCGGCCTCGAGACAACCTCGGTTGAAGTCGAGCGCGGGATCATCAAGGTCAACGGCCGGATGCGCACCCACGAGGCCCATGTCTACGCGATCGGTGACGTGGTCGGCGGGCTGTGGCTGGCCCACACGGCGGCTCACGAGGGGATCGTGGCCGCCCACACGATTGCCGGCGACAAGGATGTCCACGAGATCAACTACACGGAGCAGCCCCGGGCCACGTACTGCCGGCCCGAGATTGCCTCGGTTGGCCTGACCGAGGCCCAGTGCCAGGAGCGCGGTCTGCCCTACAAGGTGGGCAAGGTGCCCTTCCAGGCAATTGCCAAGGCCCTCATCGGCGGCGAATACGATGGCTTCGCCAAGGTGATCGGCAACACCGAGACCGGTGACACGCTGGGCGTGCACCTCGTCGGCCCGCATGCAACCGACCTGATCGCCGAGGCGTCGCTCGGTTTCGAGCTCGAAGCTACGCCGTGGGAGATCGGCGCCGCGACGCATCCCCATCCCACCCTCTCCGAAGTGCTCGGCGAGGCGGCCCTGGCGGTCGACGGGCGATCGATCAACTTCTGACCACGGAGGCGGCATGACCGCGACCGGGCAACGAGCAGAGTCAGACAGCCAGCTGGGCGCCGATGTGGGCCTGGACGACGGGCAACTGCGCGCGATGTACCGGATGGTCGCCCTGGCCCGGGCCATCGACGAGCGGATGTGGATCCTCAACCGGGCCGGCCTGATCCCGTTCGTGATCAGCGGCCAGGGCCACGAGGGCGCCCAGGTCGGGGTGACCTGGGCGCTGCGCAAGGGCCTCGACTGGATCGCGCCGTACTACCGCTCGATCGCGATGTGCATGACCTTCGGGATGTCCGCCCGGGACATCATGCTGGCCCAGTACGCCCGGGCCAGCGACCCGTCGTCCGGCGGACGCCAGATGCCCGGCCACTACGGCGACCCGCGCCACAACCTGTTGTCGGTCTCGTCGCCGGTGGCGACTCAGATCCTGCATGCCGTGGGAATTGCCATGGCCGCCAAGATTCGGCGGACCGGCCAGGTGGCCCTGACCGCGATGGGCGAAGGCTCGTCCAACCAGGGTGACGTCCACGAGGCCCTCAATTTCGCGGCCATCCACCGGCTGCCGTTCGTGTTCCTGGTCGAGAACAACGGCTATGCGATCAGCGTGCCGGCGGCCATGGAGCTGGCGATCCCGGACGTCGCGGAGCGGGCGGCCGGCTACGGGATTCCAGGCGTGGTCGTGGATGGATCTGACGTGCTGGCCTGCTATCGCGTGGCCAAGGCGGCCATCGAGCGCGCCCGGGCGGGCGATGGGCCCACCCTGATCGAGGCCAAGGTGACCCGCCTGACCGGTCATTCATCAGACGACCAGCAGACCAAGTACCGGACCGAGGCCGAGATGGACGTCGAGAAGGGCCGCGATGCCCTGCCTCATTTCCGGGACCAGCTCCGGGCGGCCGGCGTCCTGACCCCGGCCCGGGAGGAGGCCCTGGCCGCCGAGATCGCCGCGATCGTGACCGACGCGACGGACTTTGCCGAGGCCGAGCCTGACCCCCAGCCGTCCACGGCGATGCGCTGGGTCTACGCCCAGGACTGGCCGTCGGAGATACCGCCACCGTGGGGTCTGGGCGAGGTTGCCGAGCCTCACCCGGACGGTGGCTGATGCCCACTCGAACGTTCATTGAGGCGATCCGCGCGACCCTCGCCGACGAGATGCGCCGCGATGACTCGATCATCGTCCTGGGCGAGGACGTGGGCAAGAAGGGCGGCGTCTTCCTGGCCACCGATGGACTGTGGACCGAGTTCGGCGAGGACCGGGTGATCGACACACCGCTGACCGAGTCGATGATCGTGGGCGCTTCGATCGGGGCGGCGATCAATGGCCTGCGCCCCGTCGCCGAGATCCAATTCGCCGACTTCATCCATCCCGCGTTCAACCAGATCGTGTCCGAGGCAGCCCGGATGCGCTACCGCACGAACAACACCGTGGGCGTGCCGATGACGATCCGAGCGCCGTATGGGGGAGGGGTCCATGGGGCGCTCTACCACTCGCAGTCCGTCGAGGCGTTCTTCACCCACGTGCCCGGGCTGAAGGTGGTTATCCCGTCGACTCCGTACGATGCCCGGGGCCTCCTTCGGAGCGCGATCCGGGACGACGACCCAGTCCTCTTCTTCGAGCACAAGAAGATGTACCGGAGCGTTCGAGGCGAGGTCCCCGACACGGACTACGTCGTGCCCCTCGGGCGTGCCGCGGTCACTCGGCCCGGGACCCAGGTCACGGTCATCGCCTATGGCCTGATGGCCCACTACGCGCTTGAGGCCGCCGAACGGGTGGCGGAGGAGGGGATCAGCGTCGAGGTGGTCGACCTGCGTACGCTCCGCCCGCTGGACAAGGAAACGGTCCTCGGCTCAGTCCGCAAGACCGGCAAGTGCCTGGTCGTCTACGAAGACAACCGCTTCGGTGGCTACGGCGCCGAGGTGGCCGCGAGCGTCGCCGAGGAAGCCTTCGACTATCTCGACGGCCCGGTCACCCGGATCGCCGGCCCCGACGTCCCCGGCGTGCCCTACAACCACGTCCTCGAGGACTGGTTCATGGTCGATCCGACGAAGATCGCCGCCGGCATCCGCAAACTGGCCGCCTACTGAGGTTCCGTGCCGGGGGCGAGGGGCGCTTCGTGCCAAATATCGACCTGGCTGCTACTCGGCCAGGATCATTGCCCAGGTCACTGACCGAGAGGCGGTTTCGGGCCATCGGGATGTGGATTCGTGCACGACCCAGGCCGTCTCAAGGGTCGAGTGCCGCTTCGGACCCGCTCTGGACCCCCGGGTTCTCGCCGAGTAGCGCCTGGGCCACTAATTGGCAGGAACCACCGGCCTCGGATCGTCCCCACAGGCTTGGCCAGCCAACGGCGGACAGCAGGGTTCTCCGCTGGGAGCACCGAGTCGAGGACGGAGGCGTGGTTCAGCACGCGCCGTCGGGCGGTCCGGTGCTCGGCAATGGCCAGGATTCTCGAGGTGGTCACGGCCTCCCAACCGAACCGTTCGCGCGCGATCCGTGGCCCGAGGCGGACTTTCTCATCGTGTCGGCGCAAGGTCTCTTCGATCGAGGTCAGCTGGGTCTTGACTTCAATGACGAGGAGCGAAGCTGTCGGAATGTGGAATGCGAGCACGTCGATGGATCCTCGCTCGCCGAAGATCGCATAGGTGACCTCGACCTCGGAGATCCAGCCGTTCCGGATCAGCCACTCGACCACCGCTCCGACCAGCCGGGCGTGATCTTCATCGAGCGTACGATCCAGGTTGCCGCCGCGCCAGCGGATATCGAAGTCGCCGCGGGCGTCGAGGGCGCCCAGGATCCGTCGAAGGTTGGCCAGCGACAGCGAATCCAGATGCCCGCGCTCGACGGCCGAGATCGTCGTCTGGGCCAGACGAGCCCGGTCCGCCAAGTCAACTTGTCGCCAGCCGCGTCGACGCCGTAACGCGCGAATGATCAGCCCGACGCGCCGGTCTTCCATCGCCCGATCTTGTCCGGACGCCCTTACGCTTGGCTCATCCCGCACCCACCGCGCGCGAAGGCGCCGCTGCTGCATCGGGTAGCCTGCAGTGGTGCTTCGTGCGGAGTTCGACCGTCGGTTCATGGTGGCCTTGGGTCAGGCCGGGATGTCTTCGGGACTCCTGGTATCGCGCGGATTTCCCATTCCCGATCATGCGCAGATCATCGGAGGCCCCAGCGGCATCAGCGGTCTGGTCTCATTGGATCAAATTCTTGACCTGCTCTACCTCGGGCCGGAATTGAGCTACCAACGAATCGAGGTCGGAGTTGTAGCCTCGGGCCCGAACGCGGGAACTGGCTGGATCCGGGTAGGCGAGGAGCCGGCTGGGTCCGACAACCCAGCTTGGGATGCCGGCGGTATCGATCCTTTCAGCGTCCCAAAGCGGCGCATCGGCACGGCCGGATACCTGGTCCGCCCTGATAGCGGTCAAACGATCCCGTGGGAGCTCACCGACGCGGGCAAGCTACTGATCGATGGCTCATTGGCGAAGATCGAATTCCCGGTGGTGAATGCCGTGGCTGTTGCTGGCCTGGTTGTGGTCCTGTATGACCCCGAAGCCAACCCTCGCTCCTGGGGGACCTTCGCCAATTTGGTGGCATTCGATCATGAAGGACGTCAGGTTTGGCAGGCCGAGACCGCGACGACTTCAACTGGTGACTGCTTCCACGAGATCCTCTCGCCTGGCCCGCTGGTGGCCTATTCGTGGCAAGGGTATGAGTGCCAGATTGATCCTGACACCGGACGGATCGTCGCGCGCACCTTCACGCACTAAGGCGCGTGGTCGCCCGGCCACGTCACAGCCCTTGGACTCTGTGCCAAATAGCTGTCGGGGTGCTAGTTGGCGAGGAATTCGCGCTGCGAAGGCGCCTGCGAGGTCGTCGCCAAGGACACACCCTTGGATCCGTGCACGGCTGGGACCGACAGGACCGTTGTATGGCCGACCTGGCCGAGTACGACGGCAGATTCTGGCCGAGCAGCGATGTGGTCGATAAATGGCTAGAACCGGCGAGCGCTCGACCGAACGTCGCCGGATGCGCGACACTGTGCGCAGGAGCGCGCCGGCAGCGGCGGCTCGACGATCCGGTGGCGAGGACCGGCACTGAAGCTGACGTCCGAGGAGGACTGAATCCGTGGCCAAGGTGACGATGCCCCAGCTCGGTGAGAGCGTTGCCGAGGGGACGATCGGCAAGTGGCTCAAGCAGGTCGGCGACCACGTCGCCAAGTACGAGCCGCTCCTGGAGGTCATCAGGGTTTAGGTCAACGCCGAGGTTCCGTCGCCGGTCGAGGGAATTCTCACGGCGATCCTCGTCGAGGAAGGCGCAACGGTCCCCAACAACGCCGAGATCGCAGTGATCGAGACAGCCGCCGAAGCCACGGCGGGCGCGCCGGGTACGACGGCTGCCGCGACGGCACCCGCCGTCACACCCGCGCCGGCCCCGACAACAGTCGCCCCGGCCCCGACAACCATCGCCCCAGCCGCCGCCCCAACTCCCGCGGCGCATGGCCCGGCCGGCTCGGACGAGCGCCCAGACCGCCACGAACCAGCCGAGCGTGCGGCAGCGGTCGACACGATGCCTCTCGCCGGCGACCCCGATGCCCGGATGACCCCGGCGGTTCGACGCCTGATGCGCGAGCACGGCCTGAGCGCGGCGATGATCGTGGGCACCGGTGGTGGCAGCCGGATCACCCGCGACGACGTCTCGAACTATGTCGAGACCCAGCGCACGAACACGCCGGTCGGCGGCCAGGTCGTCGGCGGCGCAGCGACCGTCGGGCCGGCCGCAACCTCGGCAGCCGGCGCCGCTCCGGCGACAACCCCGGCACCCGGCTCCGCGCCGGCACCCAGCCCCGCCGCCGCCGCGGATTCAATCGTCTTCCCGGACGGCGCCGACGAGGTCCTCCTGCGGATGACCCAGATGCGCAAGGGCATCGCCGCCCAGATGACCCGCAGCCTGACGATCCCGCACGCCTATGTGCACATGGAGGTCGACGCGGGCAACCTGGTCAAGCTCCGCGAATCGCTCAAGCGCAGCTATGCCGCCACCGAAGGCACGTCGCTGAGCTTCGTGCCCTTCGTGGTCAAGGCCACCGTCGAGGCGCTCAAGCGCAATCGGACGTTCAATGCGAACTGGACCGATGCCGGTCTGCTGGCCAAACGCCGGATCAACATCGGGGTCGCAGTTGCCGTCGACGACGGCCTGATCGTGCCGGTGATCCGGGACGCCGACCAGCTTTCAATCCACGGCCTGAACCAGGCGATCGCCGCCGTGGCCGGCCGGGCGCGTGCCAACAAGCTTCGCCTCGACGATTTCGGCGGCGGCACGTTCACGATTGATAACACCGGCTGGCTGGGTTCCAACCTGACCATGCCGATCATCAATGTGCCCGAGGTTGGCATCCTGACGATGGAGGCGATCATCAAGCGCCCGGTTGTCCGCGAGACCGCCGACGGCGATGTGATCGCCATCCGGCCGATGATGAACATCGTCCTGGGCCTGGATCATCGGGCCAACGACGGGGCCGGCGGGGCCGCCCTCCTGCGCGACATCAGGGCCTGGCTCGAAGGCGTCGGCGCCGACACAGCGATCTACTAAGCCCTGATGCGGGTCGTCGTCACCGGCGCTGCCGGCTTCATCGGGGGAGTCGTCGTCCGCCAGCTCCGGGCGCGCGGCGACCAGGTTGTCGCCATGGTCCGCGATCCCGCCCGGGCTACCGGCCTCACTGCGCTTGGCGTCGAAGTGGTCAGGACCGACCTGGGCCAGGTTGACGAGATTGCCGGTCTGCTCGCGGGCGCCGGCGCGCTCATCCACATCGCCGGGACCTACCGAATCGGGATCCGGCCGGCCGACCGGCCGGCCATGCTCGATGCGAATTTGGGTGTGACCACCCGGGTCCTGGACGCTGCTGCCCAGGCCGGCACGCCCAGGATCGTGTACACGTCGACCGTCCTGGTCCTTGGCGACACGCACGGGAAGGTGCTCGACGAAACGCACCAGCGAGACCCTGCCGAGGGCTTCTTCAGCTACTATGACGAGACGAAGTTCCGGGCCCATGAGCTGGTGATTGCCCGGATCGCGGCCGGGGCGCCGATCATGGTCGGGATGCCCGGCGGGGTCTATGGACCCGGCGATCACTCGGAGGCCGGCGGCCAGTTCGCGCTCGCCCACGCGGGCAAGATGCCGTACGTGGCGCTGGCTGACATCGGCCTGGGCTGGACCTATGTCGACGATGTCGCCGACGGGCTCGTGCGCATCCTGGATCGCGGCCGGCTCGGTGAGTCGTACCTGCTCAGCGGACCGCCCGGGCGGCTCCGGGACGGCCTTCGAATCGCCGCCAGGCTGGGCGGCAAGCGGCTACCGAGGCTGACCCTGCCGACCGGCCTGCTGCGCCTGCTCATCCCGTTCAATCGCCGGTTCGGGACCATAGGCGGACTGCCCGCCAACCTGGCTGAGACGATCAGCGCTGCCGACGACGTGACCTACTGGGGGAACTCGGCCAAGGCCGAGCAGGAGCTCGGCTTCCACGCTCGTGACCTCGAGTCCGGGCTGCGCGCCACGTTCGGGTCGTAGGCCTACACTCCCCGACATGGGACGCGAACTGCCGATCTTCCAACCGCCCAGCGCCCGCCCGCATCACGGCGGCAGCGAGGGGCTGTCGATCGCCCTGGGCGGCGGTCCCGAGGTCGGGCCAGGCGGCGCGAACCCCGCCCTGCGCCGCCATCCCGACTGGATCAAGGCCCGGATCCCGTCCGGCGAGAACTACCACGAGCTGAAGTCGCTCCTGCGCGGCCTATCCCTGAACACCGTCTGCGAAGAGGCTCGCTGCCCCAACATCGGCGAATGCTGGGACCAGCGCACGGCTACGATCATGATCCTGGGTGACACCTGCACCCGGGCCTGTGGCTTCTGCGCGGTCAAGACTGGCAAGCCCACCTGGTTCGACGATGACGAGCCACGCCGGGTTGCCCAGGCCATCTCCGGCCTTGACCTGGAGCACGTGGTGGTGACCAGCGTTGCCCGGGACGACCTGCCCGACGGTGGCGCCGGGATCTTCGCGGAGACGATCCGCCAGCTCCGGGCCGGTTCGCCGGGCATGGGCGTGGAAGTCCTCATCCCGGATTTCAACGGCACCGATGGGCCGCTCAAGACCGTGATGGACGCCCGGCCCGACATCCTCAACCACAACCTGGAAACGGTTGAGCGCCTCCAGAAGCCGGTCCGCAAGCGCGCTCGCTACGGTCGCAGCCTGTCCGTCCTGGAGCGGGCCAAGCAATTTGCCCTGGACGACGGCTGGACCGTCCACACCAAATCGAGCCTGATGGTGGGCCTGGGCGAGACCCGGCCCGAGTTGAGCCAGGCGTTTCGCGACCTGCGCAGCGTGGATTGCGACATCCTCACGATCGGCCAGTACCTGCGCCCGTCCACCGACCACCTCGAGCTGCTGCGCTACTACCACCCCGACGAGTTCGCCGAGATGAAGGCCGAGGCGCTCGAGCTGGGCTTCCGCCACGTCGAATCGGGGCCCCTCGTTCGCTCCAGCTACCACGCCCGCGACCAGGTGCCGGGCGCCGAGCTGCGCCGCCAGCGACGCCGTGCGACGATCGACGCCCAGGGTCGGATCGTGCCGGGCGGGGCAGACCTGCCGGACGCCCTCGCCGGCTGAACCGGCGGAGGATCGGCGACGAAGGAACCAGCATGAACGAGCCACGGCCGGGGCCCAATCGTGACGCCGTGGAATTCGAGGCGGTCGCTCTCCGTCGGCCGCGGCGGCGCCTGGAGCCAGGACCTGTGCTCCTGGGCCTGGCCGCCCTGGTGGTCATTGCCGGCTTGACCCGACCCTGGGCCAGCCCGCCGCCCGAGCCGCCCGTCGTTGTGCCCGTGGCGGTCGACTCTTCGCCGGCGGCCGGACCGACTGGTCGTGCCACGCCCAACCCCACGGCCGATCCGCCCGCCGGCCGCTGGGCGATCGGCGTGGGCTCGCTGCCGGCGGAGCTTGGCCTGACCCCAGATGCAACGCCGCTGCCGTGGATGTACGGCCAGATCGTGTGGACCGCCTGGCGGGCGGTTGAGCCCCGTCTGATCGGAGACGGCAGCCCGGACGGTTTCGCGGCCACGGCGACGTCGACGGCCACCGCCCGCGATCTGTGCACCGGCCTGCCCAGCCTGCCCAGCCGGGGGCGCGTCGTGGCGGTCGTGGCACCTCCGGGCCGATCGGGCCAGGTCGCCACGAGCGGCTGGAACGCGACCGGATTCCGGGATGATCCGCCGGTCATCTGGCCGATCGCCGAAATGACTGCGCTCAAGGTCCATCGCAGCGGCGATATCACGTACCTCAGCCTGGCCAGCGCCGACCCGTGGCCCGATGGCCGCTATGAGTTCCGGGTCGAGAGTGGTCCCGGCCTGGTCCTGGCGGCTTGCCTCGGGCAGCCCTGAAGGACTACAGCCGACCCTGATCGACTGGGCTATCCTCAGGCTATGGCCCCGATCTCTCGCAAGACCGCCCTGGCAGAGCTGCACTGTCACCTGGGCGGCGCCGTGACCCCTTCGATCATGTGGGGGATCGCCCACGCCCAGGGGATCAAGCTCCCGACCAAGGACTACTGGGAATTCCGGGACATGATCACCGTCTCGAACCGGCGCAGCCGGAGCTTCGACGGCTACCTCCAGCTGTTCCACTGGACCGAGCTGATCCAGTCGTCGCCGCTGGCCGTGGAACGCTCGGTCTACGAGGTCATCGGCGGGGCCTACCGCAAGAACAACATCACCACCACCGAGCTCCGCTTCAACCCGATGAAGCGCAACCGGGGCGGCGAGCAGGACCTGGACCACATCATCGCCGCGGCCGTCCGGGGTATGGACAAGGCCTCCCTGGAGTACCCGGTCAAGCCCGGCCTGATCTTCTGCCTCGACCGGGCTTTTCCGTTCGAGCTCAATGAGATCCTCGTCGAGAAGGCGATCGTGTGGCACGACCGGGGCGTGGTAGGCGTGGACATCGCCGGCCCCGAGAGCTCGACCTTCCGAGTCGCCGACTATCGCCGGCTCTTCCGACGGGCCCGCCAGTACGGCCTGGGCCTGACCGTCCACACGGGCGAATCCGGACCGATCGACGAGGTTGCCCGAGTGGTCGAGCTGCTCGAGCCGGACCGGATCGGCCACGGCGTCAAGGCAGCCTACGACCCACGGGCCATGGACATGCTCCGCGACCGGGGGATCGTGCTGGAGATCTGTCCAACCTCAAACCTCAACACCGGGGTCGTCTCCAGCTGGGAGGAGTTCCGCTGGATCTTCGACCAGTTCCGCCGCAACGAGGTCCGCTTCACGGTCAACACGGACGGCCCGGAGATGCTCAAGACGTACATCCGGGATGAGCTCCAGACCCTCGGCCGGCTGGGGATCCTGTCACCCGATGACCAGCGCCAGGCAATTGCCACGGCTTTGGCGGCTTCGTTCGTGCCCAACGTGACCGACGTGATCCCGTCGGTCCTGGAACCTGCCCGGCGGGTCGAGGTCGAGCGCGAAGAAGCCTGATCAGTCCGGGCGGGCGCTGATCCGGTAGGTGCAGCAGCGATCGCCGGCCGCGATGTGGGTCTCGCGGACCACGTCGGCGCCAAGGACCTCGCTGAACAGGGCCAGTTCGGCCGCGCACGGCGCCGGATCACCGGCAGCCACGTGGTAGATGGCGCAGTTGTGCTCGCGCAGGCGGATCGTGCCGTCGGTCGAGAGCTCAGCGCCGCACAGGTAGCCCTGCTCGTCCTGGATCACGGCCAGCTCGCGGACTCGATCCAGGAACGGTGCGTCCTGGCCGACGGTCTCATTCAGCCGCCGGCGGATCCGCTCGGCGGTCTGACTACCGCGCGTCTCGAAGACGCGCTCGACGAGCTCACGCCCACCGATCGAGTCGATGGCCGCGATCAACCCGGCCGCCAGGCCATCGTAGTTGGCCGGGAAAAGCTGCTGGGCGCTGGGCGTCACGTCGTACAAGTGGCGCGGGCGGCCGACCCCGTGACGCTCGGTACGGCGCGACACGAGGCCGTCCGTCTCGAGGACCCGGAGCTGCTGGAGAACGCCGGTCCGGCTCGCGCCGACAAGCGCGGCGAGCTGGTCGGGCGAGCTGGGTCCGGCTGTGCGCAGCGCGAGAACCAGCTCCCGGCGCAGGGTTGGGGCATGCCCGTCGAGGCTTCCCTGGAGTTGGTTGTGGGTCGGGTCGCCGGCTTGACCCGGCGCGGCACCTGGATCGTGGGCGTGCGTCGTTGCCGGTGATGGACCTGCCATTGGCGAGAGGCTAGCAGAGGGTTGCCCGACCCGCTTGGATCGGGCACCCGGTGTACCCTCCGGGCGTGGATCTCGACCTGCCCCCCGAGCATCTCCTGCTGCGCGAGACGATCCGCGACTTCATGGAGCGCGAGGTCGCGCCGGACATCGATGAGCATGAGAGGGCGCGCCGGTTCCCCCGGCCACTGGTCGATCGATTGGGAACGATGGGCTGGCTGGGGATCCCCATCCCGGAGGACGAAGGCGGGGCCGGCCTCGACACCCTGGCCTACGCGATCGCCGTCGAGGAGATCGGCCGGGTGTGGGGCTCACTCGGCCTGATCGTGGCGGCCCACACCAGCCTGGGCTGCGGACCGCTCCACCTGTCTGGGACGGCTGACCAGAAAGCCCGTTTCCTTGTCCCCCTCGCCCAGGGCAGGCAGGTCGGCGCCTACGGCCTGACCGAACCGGAGGCCGGCTCCGATTCGGGCGGGACGCGCACGACGGCTCGCTTCGAGGCCGGTCCGGACGGCGGCCAGTGGGTCATCGACGGCGGCAAGCGGTTCATCACCAACGCCGGCCAGGCCGGCACCTACATCGTGACCGCCCGAACCGGGACGAGGGCGGCCCGGTCAGGCGAGCCTGGCGCTACTGCCGGCGCCGAGATCAGTGCCTTCATCGTGCCCGCCGACGCAGCGGGCTTCAGCATCGGGCGGCTCGAGGAGAAGATGGGCCTGCACGCGTCGGCCACGGGCGAGCTGATCTTCGAGGGTGTCCGGATCCCGGCAGCCAACCTCCTCGGCGAGCGTGGCGAAGGCTTCAGGATCGCGCTCAGGACGCTCGATGGTGGCCGGATCAGCATTGCGGCCCTGGCGGTGGGCCTGGCCCAGGCGGCCCTCGATGCGGCGGTTCCGTATGCCCGGACCCGTCACCAGTTCGGCCGGCCGATCGGCTCGTTCCAGGGTGTCGCGTTCATGATTGCCGACATGGCCACCGAGATTCAGGCTGCCCGTCAGCTCGTCTGGCGCGCCGCCTGGCTCAAGGACCAGGGCCGCGATTTCGGCCTGGCTGCCGCCCAGGCCAAGCTGTTCGCGTCGGAGGTCAGCGCCCGGGCAACCAACGCCGCCATCCAGGTCCACGGCGGGTACGGCTACATCGAGGAGTACAAGGTGGAGCGCTTCCTGCGCGACGCCAAGCTGACCGAGATCGGCGAGGGGACCAGCCAGATCCAGCGCCTGGTCATCGCCCGCAGGATCCTGGACCTGCGGGTGGTCTAGGGGTTGCCGCCGCCCCCGCCGTTGCTGCCGTTGCCACCATCCCCGGCCGCCACGGTCAGCACATCGCGCAGCTTCGCCCGGAACGCTGCACCCCAGGGACCCTGGCCGGCCAGCACGAACGGCGACGGGTCGACGGACTCGTACGTCGCGGGATCCGTGACGAAGCTCTGGGCACAGGCGGCCACCGTGTTCGACAGCCGGGTCCAGGTTGGCGCATCGGCAAACATGTAGATATGGATCCGGACCGGGGCGGCCTGGTCCAGGCCGGATGCGCTGAAGCCGACGGCGGTCGATACCAACTTCGCGTCCCGGCAGCCGGCGTCCCCGGCGACCTGGTCGGTGACGACGATCCCGGCCACGGCCAGGCGGGCCACGATCGTCGGGAAGTTGGCCGGACTGGCCGCCGGCAGGTCGGAGGTGCGCGTTCCGCAGCCGGCCAGGAAGAGGGCGAGGAGGCCGATGAGGAGCCGGGACATGGCCCGAGGCTACCACTGGCTGGGCCCGGCCGCGGTCCGAGCGCCCCGTGGTCCGACGTATCGTAGGATTGGCGTGCTCAGGCGCTTGTTGACGGGCCGGCCGTCGAGCCCATTCGCCGCGTCCCTTGAGGATCCAGTGCCCGAAGTCCGACCGTTTCGCGCCCTCCGCTACGAGTCGGAGGTCATCGGCGATCTCGCGGCAGTGGTCAGTCCACCGTACGACGTGATCAGTCCCACCCAGGCGGCCGTCCTGCAGGCCCGCCATCCCAAGAACGCGATCCGGCTCGACCTGCCGGTCGGCGAGCAGGGCGACGGACCAGACGATCGCTACCGGCGGGCTGCCCGGACCTTCGCTGCGTGGCGCTCCGACGGGACCTTCCACAAGGACCCCCGGCCCTCGCTGTACCTGTACGAGCAGGTCTACCGGGTGCCGGGATCCTCGGTCGAGCGCATCCAGCGGGGCTTCTTCGGGCGTCTCCGACTCGAGCCATTCGGTCCCGGCTCGGGCGTCCTGCCCCACGAGCGAACCCTGTCGGCGCCGCGCGAGGATCGCTACAAGCTCCTGCGGGCGACCGGCGTGAACACCAGTCCGGTGGTCGGCCTGTACACCGACCCGGCCGGCCAGGCGAGCAGGATTCTGGACGAGGTCGCCCGCACCCAGCCGATCGCCGACGTGACCGACGATGACGGCGTGCGCCACCGAATGTGGGCGCTGACGGCGGAGGGTGCCGAGGCCGGCCAGGTGGCCGCCCTGGTGGCAGCCGCCGGCGCGGGACCGATCACCATTGCCGATGGTCACCATCGCTACGAAACGGCCCTGCGCTATCGGGACGAGCGCCGGATGAGCCGGTCGTGCGAAGAGGATCCGGCGTTCGACTACATCCTCATGCTGTTTCTGGAGGCCGCCGGCACGCTCACGGTCCTGCCCACCCACCGGGTCGTGGGCGGCCTGGGCGACGACGGGATCGGCGCGCTGCAGACCGGCCTGGCCGGGATGTTCGACCAGCAGCCGGTCACCGATTCGGGTGACCTGCTGATGGTCTTCGGAGCGGCCGCTGGCGCGCGCGGCGGGGCCGGCCGGTTCGGCCTGTGGACCCGCGCCGGTGGGGCGATCCTGACGGCCCGCCGGGCGGCCTTCGACGCATTCCTGCCCGCCGGCGGGGACGCCCTGCGGCAGCTGGACGTGACCCTCCTGCAAGTCGTCCTGGAGCGGGTTGCCGGCATTGACCAGGCGGCCGTGGCGGCCGGTCGGGTCGCCTACACGAAGTCGGCCGAGGAAGCCATTGGCTGGGTCAACGATGGGACCGACGGCGCCGATGTCGCCTTCCTGCTCGAACCCACGCCGGTGGCCTCGATCGTCGAAGTCGCCCGCGAAGGTGACGTGATGCCCCAGAAGTCGACGTACTTTTACCCGAAGCCGCTGACCGGCCTCGTGCTCAATCCTCATGAGTGGTAGGACGATGACCGACACCTCGAGCGGCCTCCGGCCGATTGCCAGCTCCGTGCCCACCCGACCCGTTCGCAAGGACGAGATCGAGCTGAGCGAGCGGGGCATCTATATCGAGTCGTGGCTGCCTGAACGGCGTTCGCGCCGGCGGCCGTTGCTGTTCGTCCACGGCGAGCTGGCCGGGTCGTGGGTCTGGGAGCACCACCTCCAGTATTTCGCGGCACGCGGCTGGGAGGGGCACGCCCTCAACCTGCGCAACCACTTCTGGTCGCAGACCGCCGACCCCACGACCCTGTCCTTCGACACCTACACCGAAGACGTCCTCGAGGCCATCGAGCGCCTGGGCTCGTCGGTGGTGGTGGTTGGCCATGGGATGGGTGGCCTGCTGGCCCTCAAGGCCGCCGAGCGGCGGCCGGTGGGAGGCCTGATCCTGCTCTCGGCCGAGCTGCCCAGGGAGTTGCGCGAGCCGGCCCACAACCACGAGCTGCGCGAGATCCCCGAGGTCTACGGCCGGGACCTGCTCGGCTGGGAGACCCTGCCCGAGCGGCTCCAGCGCGACCACCGCGACCTGGCCCTGGCCGACATCCTGCGCATCCAGCACCTCCTGGGCCAGAAGCCCCACGAGTCGGGCGCCGCCCGTCGCCAGATGATCGCCGGCGTGCCGATCGAGCGCGCCCGCCTGGCCGGCGTGCCGATCCTGGTCGTGGGGGCCGGCCTGGACCGGTACGTTCCGGAAGCGGCCAGCGAGCGCCTCGCCGAGTGGCTGTCGGCCGACTACGAGCCGTTCGGGGCGCACTCCCATTTCGGCCTCGTCCTGGGCGATGCCAGCCATCTCCAGGTGGCCGACACGGTGCGCGCGTTCCTCGAGACGAACCACCTGTAGTCGCCCGCTGCTATCATTCCGGCCGGTCCGGCGCTCGACGCCACCGGCCGACCTGCCGCATTCGTCTAGAGGCCCAGGACACCGCCCTCTCAAGGCGGAGATCACCGGTTCGAATCCGGTATGCGGTACCAGCGAATCGTTGGCTGGGCAGGGCAGATCAAGCAGGGCAGATCAATCAGGAGGCCCCGTGGTCCAGCCGCCGACCCGCCGCCTGATCATCCTGGCCGAGGGTCACTTCGGCCCGCACGACGGCAAGACGGCAATGGGCGTGATCCGCTACGGACCCGACCCGGTCGTCGCCGTGGTTGACTCGACCAAGACCGGTCGGAACGTGACCGAGTGGCTGGCGGGGCAGCCCCGCTTCGATATCCCGATCGTGGCTTCACTGGCTGACGCACTGGCCCTGGCTCCCACCCGGGGTGCCGCCACGGCCCTCCTGATCGGCATCGCCCCGACGGGCGGCAAGCTGCCCGACACCTGGCGACGAGCCATCCTCGAAGCGATCGCGGCCGGCCTGGACATCCTGTCCGGGCTGCACACGTTCCTGGGCGACGATCCGGAGTTCGCGGCCGCGGCAGCCGCCGCGGGCGTATCGATCATCGACTACCGTCGGCCACCCAGCCGCGAGGAGACCGCGGTCGGACGAGCTCACGGTCCGGGCAAGCACGTCATCCTGACCGTGGGGACCGACTGCGCGATCGGCAAGATGAGCGTGGCCCTGGAGCTTCGGCGGGTTGCCCTCGAAGCCGGCCTGGCCGCGGTCTTCGTACCCACCGGCC
The DNA here is from genome assembly GCA_038220425.1 of Candidatus Limnocylindrales bacterium. Classification (GTDB taxonomy): domain Bacteria; phylum Chloroflexota; class Limnocylindria; order Limnocylindrales; family CSP1-4; genus Palsa-1033. Next base: position 267 of record JBBRIV010000026.1, on the reverse strand, counting down.
AGACCGGGATGATGATCGATGGCTGGGGCGTGGCGGTCGACCGGGTGATCAGCGACTTCACCAACGGCACCTGCGAATGGCTGGTCGAGCAGGCCGAGGCGAATGGCGACTGGATCATCGTCGAGGGCCAGGGCTCGCTCGACCATCCGGCTTACAGCGCGGTGACCCTCGGGCTCATCCACGGCGCTACCCCGCAGGCGATGGTGATGGTCCATGAGCCGGGCCGCACCGAGCATCACGGGTGGGAGGGCACGGACGCGGAGCCGA
>JBBRIV010000025.1:0-18046 GCA_038220425.1 Candidatus Limnocylindrales bacterium | reverse complement strand
GCGTGGCCTTCTTCACAGTGGCTGAGTGTAGAGGCGATGGGCGTGGATGTACTCGGCAACCGCCAGCGGGACCAGCCTGTCGATCGGAAGCCCTGCCCGAACCCGGTCCCGGATGGTCGACGCCGACACCGCGACGAGCGGACCGTCGACGAAATCAACCCGTTCCCGCCAGGCCGGCAGGTGGCCATCCAGCCAGTCCAGGTCGAGCGGCCCGGCCCCGACCCGGGGCACCACGGCCAGCCGCGCCAGTTGCAGGATCCGGCCGGGCTCGCGCCAGCCGGGAAACCCGGCGAACGCCTCCGCCGACAGCACGAATTCCAGCGGTCGCCGGAACGAGCCGTCGGGATCAGCCTTACCGGCCAGCTGGGCCAGCGTCTCCACGGCGTAGGAAGGACCGGCTCGGTCGAGCTCGATCGTGCTCAGGCTGAAGTCGGGCTGGCCGGCGATGGCCAGGGCGATCATCGCCCGTCGATCCTCACCCGGGCTGACCTTCTGGCCGGGCTTGTGAGGCGGGATGCCGGCCGGGATGAACACGATCCCGGCCAGGTCGAGGGCGTCCCGGACCGCCGCCGCAATCGCGAGATGTCCGGTGTGGATCGGGTCGAAGGTCCCTCCGAGGAGTCCAACCGGGCTGCCCGCTTGGCTCAATCCCGCTCCCACGGCTGGCGATCCCACTCCAGCTCCACCCGGCCGATGCGGACCGTGTCGTCGGACTTGACGCCCCGCCGGCGGAGCTCCGCCTCGATCCCCAGGCGGGCCAGGTCGTGCTGGAACCGCTCGGCCGATTCCTCGTTCTCGAAGTCGGTCTGGGCGGCGATCCGCTCGATCCGCCGTCCGCTGACCCGGAAGGCGCCGTCCGGGTCGATGTCGACGGCAAAGCCCTCGTCCATCCCACCGATCGTGTGAACCACGACGCCCGCCGGCTCGGGTGGGGTGCCCAGCTCGGCGGCCGAAGGGAGCAGCCCGGCGAGTGCCGCGCGCAGCTCATCGAGGCCGTCGCCGCGGGCCGCGGCAATGGCCACCACAGCCAGGCCGTCGCGCTCGCGCGCCTTGCGAAACGCCGGCCAGGCAGCGACCGCGGCCGGCAGGTCCATCTTGTTGAAGGCCACCAGGAGGGGGCGCTCGAGGAGCGCCGGGTCGTGTGCCGCCAGCTCGTCGCGGATCACCTGGTGGTCCCACTCGGGGTCGCGCGACGAGCCGTCGACCAAGTGGACCAGGACGCGCGTCCGCTCGACGTGGCGCAGGAAGGCATGGCCCAGGCCGGCACCGGTGCTGGCGCCTTCGATCAGGCCGGGGACATCGGCGATCGTTGGCCGGCGCCCGTCGTCCAGGCCGAAGTCGAGGACGCCCAGGTTCGGCTCGAGGGTGGTGAATGGGTAGTCGGCGATCTTGGGAGTGGCCGCGGTGATCGCCGCCAGCAGGGTGGACTTGCCGGCGTTGGGCAAGCCCACCAGACCGACATCGGCCAGGATCCGGAGCTCGAGTCGAAGCCAGCGTTCCTCGCCCGGCTCGCCTTTCTGAGCGTGCTTGGGGGCGCGGTGGATGCTCGTCGTGAAATGGACGTTGCCCAGGCCGCCTCGGCCGCCCCGGGCGACTTCGGTCACCTGCTCCACGCTGACCAGGTCGGCCAGCAACGCCCCGGTCGCGTCGTCGTAGACGGCCGTCCCGGGCGGGATCGGCAGGCTCAGGTCCTGGCCGGCCTTGCCGTGGCGACGCGAACCGGTCCCGCGGCCTCCGGAGCTCGCCTTGAAGTGGCGGTGGTCGCGGTATTCACGCAGGGTCGTCTGGCCGGGATCCACCCGTAGGGCAATCGAACCGCCTCGGCCGCCGTCGCCGCCGTCGGGACCGCCCCGCGGGACGTGCGCCTCGCGCCGGAACGTACCCGCTCCGTCCCCGCCGTCGCCGGCATGGACAAGGATCCGGACCTGGTCAAGAAACATGGAGTCGATCGTCGCACACCGCTGGCGGCCCTGCCCCGGGCGCCGGGTTGGCGCGTCCTAGAAGTACGGCAGCGGGTTGACCCGAACGCCGTCACCCCAGACCATCCCGTGCCACACCTCGAAGTGGAGGTGCGGCCCGGTGGCATTGCCGGTCATCCCGACCCGACCGACCTGCTGCCCGCGCGCAACATGCTCGCCGACAGATACCAGCACGGCCGACATGTGGTTGTAGGTGGTGAACAGGCCGCTGCCGTGCGCGATCCAGACCTGGTACCCGCCACCGTTGTCCTTCCAGCCGGCGTAGATGATCGTGCCGGCCGCGGCGGCCAGGACCCGGGTGCCCTCTGGGGCGGCGATGTCGATCGCGGGGTGGCTGTAGTGGTAGTACTGGCTGATGTAGCCGCCCGGAACCGGCCAGTAGAACGCGCCGCCCGAGTAATGGGCCGGCGGATGACCACCGCCGGTGCGGGTCACGGTGACCGGGCGGGGCACGACGGCGGCCACGGCGATCGGCTTGCCCCGGGCATCAGGGATGATCAGGACCTGGCCCAGGACCAGGGTCCGGTCGGTCAGGCTGTTGTAGGTGACGATGTCGTCGGCCGACATGCCCGTCAGGGCAGCGATCGAATCGAGCGTGTCACCGGACTTGACCACGATCACCAGGCCGTCGACCGGCGGGATCTGGAGCTTCTCGCCGATGTGCAGGACATCCTTGGCGGCCAGGTCATTGGCCCACCACAAGGTCATCATCGAGACCCCGAAGTGCTTGGCGATCCCGGTCAGGGTGTCGCCCGAGCGAACGGTATAGGTGATCAGCTTGGCCGAGGCATCGCTGACGGTGGTGTCGACGGCCAACGGCTTGAGCAGCGTCCCGTCGGACAGGTACTGGCCCAGGTCCAGCGGACCGCCGCCGGTCGTGGCGCCCGTGCCACTGGCCGGGCCGGCCTGATCCGGGCCGTCAATCGAGTTGGAGGTGGGGGCCAGCCCGCCAACCGTAAGGCGCGGGCCTGTGCCGGCGTCGGTGGTGCTGCCAGTGGCGCCGTTGGCGGTCCCGGTGACCGCGGCGCTGCTGATCGAGGCGATCAGGACGAGGAGGGCAATGCCGATCGGCAGGACGCGTTCGCGACCGCCGATCCGGGTCACCAGCTGGTTCAATCGGGGCGAAATGACCGCGAGCAGACGATCAGCGACTCGCTCGCTCCGGGTAATCCGATGGGCACCCGAGCGGATGGAGGCGGTGGTCGGCCTGGTTCGGCGAGGGCGCAAGCGTCGCAGAGCGCGCTGCACGCTGGCCGTCTTCTTCTGCAATACGGTCTCCGAGGTTGGGGACGGCGCTCGCGGCGCGAGGGGCGCTGGGACTTGCGTCGCCGTCCGGGTCGGTCGCGTTCTTGAGCTGGGGGTCTCTTGAAGCGGCTGCCCGACTTCATCTGGCCGGGACTGTTGGTGTCCCAGGCACCCTACCACGCTCTGTCGAATCGGTGCAATCCAGGGCCTGTTTTCGCGCCCGTCACGCGGGCTCGATCAGGCAAACGTCAGGCGTTCGCCTCGAGACCCTTGGTCAGCTTGCCCAGGAATTCGGCGTTCGACTCGGTCTTGGACAGGCGATTGAGGAGCAGCTCGATGCCTTCGTTGGTGCCGACCGCGGACAGCATCCGGCGCATCGTCCAGACCATCTTGAGGGTGCCTTCCTCGAGCAGGAGCTCCTCCCGCCGGGTACCCGAGCGCTGGACGTCGATCGCCGGGAAGATCCGCTTCTCGGCCAGCTTGCGCTCGAGGATGAGCTCGGAGTTACCCGTGCCCTTGAACTCCTCGTAGATCACGTCGTCCATGCGCGAGCCGGTCTCGACCAGGCACGTCCCGATGATCGTCAGCGAGCCGCCCTCCTCGATGTTCCGGGCGGCGCCGAAGAAGCGCTTCGGGGGGTACAGGGCGATCGGGTCGATACCACCTGACAGGGTCCGGCCGCTGGGCGGCAGGGCCAGGTTGTAGGCACGGGCGAGGCGAGTGATCGAGTCGAGCAGGATCACGACATCGCGGCCGCTCTCGACCTGGCGCTTGGCGATCTCGAGGGCCATCTCGGCGACGTGGGTGTGATTCTCGGTGGGCTCGTCGAAGGTTGAGCTGATCACCTCGCCCTTGACGCTCCGACGCATGTCGGTGACCTCCTCGGGACGCTCGCCGATCAGGGCGACCATCAGGAGGATCTCCGGATAGTTGGTGGAGATGCCGTTGGCAATGTGCTTGAGGAGCATCGTCTTGCCGGCCTTGGGCGGGCTGACGATCAGGGCGCGCTGGCCTTTGCCCAGCGGGTTGACCAGGTTGACCAGGCGCTGACTGAGGTTCTTGGGATCCGACTCCAGGTTGATCAGCTCGTCCGGGTGAATCGGGGTCATATCACCGAAGTGGGGCCGATGCCGGGCGATGTCGGGATCAAGCCCGTTGACCGAGTCGACCCGGAGCAGGCCGAAGTACTTCTCGGCCTCGCGCGGGGTGCGCACGGCTCCGGACACCCGGTCGCCGATGCGCAGGCCGAACCGGCGGACCTGGCTGGAGCTGACGTAGACGTCCTCGGGGCTGGGCAGGAGGCCATGGCGGCGCATGAAGCCGAAGCCCTCGTCGACCACGTCGAGGATGCCGGTGGCGTAGGCGAGACCGGCGCGCTCGGTCTGGCGCTGCAGGATTCGGTCCATCAGCTCTTCACGCCGGTCGGCCGAGACCGGGTCGATCTCGAGATCGCGGCCGATGGTCCGGAGCTCCTTCTCGCTCATCTCACGGAGGTCGGAGATGGCCAGGTCGTTGCGGCCGCGGGCCGCCTCGGCTTCAGCCTGCTCGTCGAAGTCCGTCACGGGCGGGCGGGGGGCATTGGGGCGGCGGCGGGTGCGCCGGTTGCGGGAGCGCGGATCGCGCGGGTCGGGGCCGATTGCAGGCATCAGGTAGGGGTCACCAGTGAATTGGGGTCACACAGGAATGGTTCCGGGGCGCTCGCGCGGAATCGCTATTCCGGCGGCAGCCGAGGGTGGGAACGGATTGAGAATAGCCCTGTGCACCGGCCGCGTCAATCGCCAGATTCGCGCCGCCGGCCGCCGGGACCCGCTCGCCCTCTGGCCGGGCGGTTGTCGCTCCCAGAGCGACAAACGGCGGTTTTCGAGGGGAGCCGAGCCAGGACGGCACGATCCCTCTCGGGATCTGTGCTCAGTTGAGCGTCGTCGAGAAAGATTTCGAGCCGCGAAGCCGGCAGTCGAGCCCGAAATCAAGGTTTTGTCGCTGGGGATGCACCAAACGACACCGGCGCCGGGCGCCGCTCACGCGGCCGTCGGCCGTCGACTGCCGCTCGCCGGACCCAGCCGCAGCCCGGGCGTCAGGATTTGGCGGCGGCTCCCGCGCGGGCCTTGGCCCAGTCTTCCTTGAACCGGACGATGCCCGAGTCGGTCAGCGGGTGATGGACCATCATCTGCAGGATCTTGAACGGCAGGGTGGCGATCTGGGCGCCGGCCAGGGCGGCCTGGGTGACGTGGAGGGGATGACGGATCGACGCGGCCAGGACCTCGGCGTCCAGCTCGTGGATCGCCACGATCTCGACCAGCTCACGGACGCAGGTCATGCCGTCCTCGCTGATGTCGTCCAGGCGGCCGACGAACGGGCTGAGCAGGCTGGCTCCGGCCTTGGCCGCGAGGAGGCCCTGGTTGGCCGAGAAGATGAGGGTGCAGTTGGTCTTGATGCCCTCGTCGGCAAAGCGGCTGATCGCCTCCAGGCCGTTCTCGCTCATGGCCACCTTGACCACGATGTTCGGGGCGATCTTGGCGAAATGGCGGCCCTCGGCCAACATCCCCTCGACGTCATCGGCAATGACCTCGGCGGAGACCGGTCCCGAGGTGATCTTGCAGACCTCGGCCAGGATGTCGTCGTACGAGCCGCCGACTTTGGCGTACAGGCTTGGGTTGGTGGTCACGCCGTCGAGCACGCCCCAGCGGGCCGCCTGGCGGATCTCGTCGAGTTCGGCGGTGTCCAGAAAGATCTTCACGGGGGCAACTCCGACGCTGTGAGGCTGGGTCCCGGTCAGGGAACGGCCTGGGATCCTGATTCTACGCCCACCGCTGGCAGGCTCATGAACGACGAGTTAGCGAATGACGGCGGATTGGCCACTCGGGCTGGGATCGCCCACGACCGGGATCCCTTCGGCCGGCCGGGCGGCGATCCGGGGGGCCAGGACCGGCTCGCGACCGTCGGCCACGGCCACCGCGCTGGCGATGAAGCCGTCGAACAGCGGATGGGGCCGATTGGGCCGGCTCTTGAACTCGGGATGGAACTGGCTGGCCACGAACCAGGGGTGGTCGCGGAGCTCCACGATCTCCACCAGCCGGCCGTCGGGCGACTGGCCGGACAGGATCATGCCGGCCGCCTCAAGCGTCTGGCGGTAGCGATTGTTGACCTCGAAGCGGTGGCGATGGCGCTCGTAGATCACCTCGGAACCGTACACCGCAGCGGCCTTGGTGCCGGGCGTCAGGCGGGCTGGGTAGAGGCCCAGGCGCATCGTTCCGCCCTTGTCCTCCATCTCGCGCTGGTCGGGCATGAAATCGATGACCGGGTTGGCGGTGAACATCTCGAACTCGGTTGAGTTGGCATCGCGCGTGCCCAGGGTCTGCCGGGCGAACTCGATCACGGCACACTGCAGGCCCAGGCACAGGCCCAGGTAGGGAACCTGGTGCTCGCGCGCGAAATGAGCGGCCAGGACCTTGCCCTCGATGCCTCGATGGCCGAACCCGCCGGGGACCAGGACACCGGCCACGCCACCCAGCTTTTCGTGCAGGTTGGTAGCGGTCAGCTCCTCCGAGTTGACCCACCTGATGCGGGCGTCGACGCCGTTCGCCCAGGCGGCGTGGCGCAACGCTTCGGTCACGCTCATGTAGGCGTCGGGCAGCTCGATGTACTTGCCCACGAGGGCGATCTCGTAGGTGGGCTTGGGCCGCTTGATCAGGTCGACCAGCGCCCGCCACTCGGTCAGGTCGGGCACGCTGGCCGTCTCGGCCAGGCCCAGCTCACGAACCACGAGCTCGCCCAGGCCGGCTTCCTCGAACTGGAGGGGCACTTCGTAGATGGTGTCGGCGGTGACCGCCGGGATGACCGCCTCGGAGGCAACGTCGGTGAACAGGGCGATCTTCTCGCGGATCTCGTCGCTGACCGGGTGATCCGAGCGGAGGACGATGACGTCCGGCTGGATGCCGATCCCGCGGAGCTCCTTGACGCTGTGCTGGGTGGGCTTGGTCTTCAGCTCACCGGTTGCGGCCAGGGCGGGCAGGAGGGTCACGTGGACGTACAGGACGTTGTGGCGGCCCACGTCCTTGCGCATCTGGCGGATCGCCTCGAGGAAGGGCAGGCTCTCGATGTCACCGACCGTGCCGCCCACTTCGACGATCACCACATCGCGATCGCCGTCCTTGGCCAGCCGGCCGATCCGCTCCTTGATCTCGTTGGTGATATGCGGGATCACCTGGACGGTTCCGCCGAGGTAGTCGCCCCGGCGTTCCTTGGCGATCACCGCCTGGTAGATCCGACCCGTGGTCACATTCGAGAGCTGAGACAGGTTCTCGTCGATGAACCGCTCGTAGTGGCCCAGGTCCAGGTCCGTCTCGGCCCCGTCGTCGGTCACGAAGACCTCGCCGTGCTGGTACGGGGACATGGTCCCGGGGTCCACGTTGATGTACGGATCGAGCTTGAGAATCGAGACGGACAGGCCTCGAGCTCGGAGGATCCGGCCGATACTCGCGGCGGTGATGCCCTTGCCGAGCGAGGAGGTAACGCCTCCGGTCACAAAGACATACTTCGCCATGGGATGGGTCCTCCGGGGGTTTTTCCAATGCTACCGGAAGACGCCTCCGGGAGCAATCCGTGGTCCGCAGGACCCGGGTCCAGATCAGGCGTCGGCGGGCAGGTCCACGGCCCCCGGCGGGTCCTGGACGCCTTCACCCCAGACTTCCGGGCCGCAGAAGAACGGGTGGGCGGCGGGCTTCGGGAACGCGCCCTGCGGATCGCGCCGCCAGGCGTCCAGGCGTTCGTTGAGCCAGCTGTGAATCTCGGCGAACTCGGTCCAGCGCTTGTGCGGCCAGCCGTTGGCCAGGCAGATCGGGACGAGCGCCCGCTTGGCGAAGATCACGTCCGAGTAGCCCGCGGCGTAGCGGTCGCTTTCACCGTCGCCGATGAATACGACGGCCCGGCCGGCTGCCTGGTGGTCCAGGACGCGCTGGCGCTTGCACGTCCCGCAGACGTGGCAGGCGCGATGGGCATTGGGCCAGGTGATGCTGCCCGCGCGTCCCGCGAACGTGGTCCGGGCTGTGACGATCGGCAGGTCGGCAAGGCCGAGCCGGGCCAGGGCTGGTCCGATGAAGAAGCCGAATCCGTCGCTGACCACTTCGACCGGGATGCCGGCCGCCGTTGCCCGCCGGGCGAACGGCACGAAACCGGGGTCATGGGGCTGGACGGCGGCCGTGGCCAGGAGCTCGGCCTCGGTCGCCCGGATCAGCTTGATCTCCCATTCCATCAGGCGCCGCGAACCCATCAGGCCCGCGTCGTAGATGGCGGCGATGCGTTCCCAGTCGGCATGCGAGACGTGCTCGGCCATGACCGTGTCGGAGACATCGGTCAGGGCGATCGTGCCGTCGTAGTCGACCAGGATCGCGATCGGCGGCTGGCCCGCGGCCAGCGGCTCGACCGGCGGTGCGGCACCCAGGCTGGTGGGTGCCGGAGGGTGGTTGGTCAGGCGACGTCCTGGTCGAGGACGAGGGACTCCTCGTCGGACTCCTCGGTGAGCTTGAGCCACACGAACAGGCCGGCCAGGATGACCAACGGGATAACGATCAACGCGCCGAGAGTGACCCCCAGGGCCACGGCTACGGTCTTGAGTGCCTTCATTGCAGGTACCTCCCCACTAACCCTTCTTGTTGCCCGCGGCGGCCTTGGCCGCTGCAGCCTTGGCATCGCGGAGCGCCGGACCGCCGGCGATCATCGACTCCACGTCTTCCTTGGTGAACTCGGACAAGACGTGCTTGCTGCCGGTTTGTGACGACATCAACAGGCGGACGACAAAGGCTCCGTCCTGCTCGAAGAAGAACGTGTCCTTCGGCTTCTGCTCGTCCATGTAGCGACCCAGAACCCGGAATGCCTTCTCATAGTAGCCCGCCTTGGTCCAGTCATCCGCCGACTGCCGATTGCGCCGGGCAACGGCCTCCTCCATGAACCGGGCGATGTCGTCATCCAGGAAGGTCAGGGTCTCCTTGACCTGGCTACCCAGGGACTCACCCCAGCCGCCGGCTGCCTTGGTCGTGACCAGACCCTGGACGATGAACCCGTCGGGCGCCTCGGCCAGCAGGACCTCGCGCATCCCACGCTGGTCGAGGAACGCTCCGATCGAGCGGAAGACCTCCTCGAAATCCTGGCGCGGGGACCCTTCGTAAATCTGCATTCGGCCTCCCTGTTGTCTCAGGATCCAGTGGTCTGATCGATCAGGCCACGATCCCTGGCCCGTCCCTCGCCAACCCGGAAGAGGAGCGCTGAACCGAGTGTAACGACGGCCCCGGTGACCAGCAACACGAGCACGATCTGGAGGCTGTTCGGGTTGAGCTCGCCGGATACCCGGAGCCATACCGAGCCGGCCCCTCCGATCGAGCTGGGGCCGCCCGGGAACAGGGCCTGGCGAACGCCGGCGATCCACCAGCTGAGCGGACTGATCAGCCCGACCACCTGGAGCGGATCGGGCAGGACGGATAGCGGGAAGACCGCCCCAACCACCAGGAACAGGGCGCCGACCACCACTTCTGGGTAGTCCCACGACTCCTGCCGGGTCTGCAGGCAGATCGCCGCCATGATCACGCCCAGGGCATTGATCGTGACCACGCCCAGGGCCAGCACGATGACCAGCAGCGGCCAGTCGACAGCACCGGGATTGAACGGCACGCCCAGGATCAGGACGCCCACGGCCAGGGTGATCCCGGCGCCCATCGCGCCGACCGCCAACCGGGCGATCCCGCGGCCAAGCAGGACGCTCAGGAACGAGCTGGGGCTGACGTAGATGTACTTGAGCATCCGGTAGCGCTCTCGGTCGTCCAGGACGGACCAGGCCAGGCCCGCGACACCGCTGACCACGAACGACCACAGGGCACTGCCCACGATCACGAACGGGCGCAGGGCCTGGCCGGCCGGACCGGCAATGACCTGGAGCATGAACACCAGGATGAGCGCCGAGGCCAGGGGCTTGGCGACCGAGTAGATGAAGAACAGGAGCGGGTCGGTCCAGTTCGCTTCCATCTTCCAGCCCAGGGCCACGGCCGTCCGGAAGCTGCGCAGGACGTCGATGCCGCCCCGGCCGCGGGCGCGGGCCGGATCGAAACGCTGGCCCGCCGTGTCGATCAGCGCCATCGGACGGTCAGCCGGCCTTCACGGCGCGCTCGCTCTTCCATCGACTTGAGCAGGAACCGGGCCAGGGCCACGAAGACGGCGGTCATCGCCACGAGGATGACGGCCTCGGTCCCGGGATCGGGCGTTCCGGTTGGCCCGGCCGAGACAAAGGCCAGCTGGCGCATCGCATCCAGGCCCACGGCCAGCGGGATGAGGGCGATCGCCAGGGCGCCCACGAAGCCCAGCCGACCGACCGGAAAATTGAGGCCCGATACGAAGTACACCGGCTCGGTCAGCAGCTGGGTCAAGTGGAAGGCTTCGCGGCCCCACATCACGAACAGGCTGGCCAGCATCATCCCCAGGCCGTACAGGGCGGTCAGGGTCAGGATGAACACGGCCACCAGGAGCAACCATTGGCTGATGCTGAAGGTCACCCCGAAGACGAACGTGGCGATCAACAGGATGCTCACGGCCCGGGTGGAGCTCATGACCAGGCCGCCGACGGCCATGCCAACGAGCACGCTCATCACGTTCATCGGAGCGGCGAAGTACAGTTCCAGGTTGCCCTGGTCCTTCTCCCAGTAGAGCTGGGCGGCCATCATCCAGACCACGTTCAGCCAGAACGCGGTCATGGCCCCACCCAGGACCACGAACCCGATGAACGCCGCTGGGGCGTCGAGGGCCCGGTAGACGAATACAAAGGACGACGTGGTCATGAACGGGAGGGCCATCTGGAAGACGATCCAGGAGGGCTCCCGGGTCAGGCCTCGAACGCGGGGATAGGCCCGGCCGATCACCGAGCGCAGGTTGTTGGCGATGACCTGGCGCTGGGTCCAGTTCGCGGCGTCCTGGGGACTGGCCGTCGGCCGGCCCACGAATGCCGGCAAGGTTGGAGCCGTCATCAGGCGTTGTCGTCCGGGTCAGGCTGGCCGGGTTCGTGGGGCTCGATCGGTGTCGCGTCGGGATCGAGGCGTCCACCTTCGCCCTCATCGTCAAAGCCCCGCCCGACCAGCTCGACGAAGACGTCCTCCAGGCTGGGCTCGGATTTGGCCAGGGCCACGATGTGCGCCCCGAGACCGTCCAGGGCGGCCACCACCCCGGCCAGGGCCGCGTCGTCGCGCAGGACCAGGTTGACCACCACGGTCTGGCGCGGATCGGCGCTGCCGTCCTGGGTAGCGCCCGTGGCCGAAACGGCCGACACGACGCCGGGCAGGCGAGCCAGGCTGGCCGGGCCGCCGGCCAGTCGATCGAGCTCGAGCCGGAAGATCGACTCGCGCTGCACCCGGCGCTTGAGCTCGGCTGGGCTGCCGATGGCCAGGATCCGGCCACGATCGACGATCGCGATCCGTTCGCACAGCTCATCGGCCTCGGCCATGTAGTGGGTGGTCAGGAGGACCGTGCGGCCGGGCACCGCCGCCCGCCAGCCGATCATCAGCTCGCGCACGGCACGGGCCGCCGAGACGTCCAGGCCCAGGGTGGGCTCGTCCAGGAAGAAGACCCACGGGTCGTTGAGCAGGCCCCGCGCGAAGTTCATCTTCTGGCGCTGGCCGGTTGACAGGGTGCTCACCCGCTGGTGGCGCTGCTCGCCGAGGCCCACGGCATCGATCAGCTCGTCCACCCGGCGCCAGCCCTCGCGCCCGCCCAGGCCGTAGAACTGGCTGAACATCCAGAGCTGTTCGCGCGTTTCGAGGATTCCGTAGCCTGACTGCTCGCCGCCGGCCACCATGTTCATGATCCGACGGATCTGTTTCGTTTCGCGGGCCACGTCGAAGCCGAAAATCCGGGCGGTCCCGGACGAGGGCAGGAGGAGCGTGGTCAGGATCTTGATCAGGGTGGTCTTGCCCGCGCCGTTGGGCCCGAGCAGGCCGAAGAACTCGCCGGGAGCAACCTCCAGGTCGATCCCGGCCAGGGCGGTCACATTCGTTGGCCGGGCCTTATAGACCCGGGTGATCCCGCGGACGTCGATCGCGGGCGCCTGAATCGAACCGGACACGGCACGGCCTCTGACGGGTTCGGGGAGGCCGGAGTCTACCATCGCGGACGGTCCCCGAACAGGGGTCCGAGCCGGGGTCAGGCGCTCGGCAGGGCGACCGCCAGCAGGCCGGCGATCCGGGCGTCGTTTTCGATCAGGGCGGTGTTGGCCCGGATCGAGGCGCCGCCGGTGAGCTCGGCGATCCGGGCGAGCAGCCAGGGCGTCGTGGCGGGACCGTGGATCCCGGCGGCCTCGGCATCGGCCAGGGCGCGCTCGATGGCCACCCGCGCCTCGGCCTGGGGCAGGGCCACTTCGGCCGGGACGGGGGTACACAGGAGGATGCCCGAGCCGAGCCCCAGGCCAAGGTGGGTGGCCACGAGCCGGGCGGCCTGGGCGATGTCCGGGACGACATGCGCCGCGCGGATCCCGCTCGAGGTGCTGTAGAAGCCGGGGACCTCGTCCTGGCCGATGGCCACGACCGGCACGCCGCGGGTCTCGAGGTACTCCAAGGTCTGGGGCAGGTCGAGGATCGCCTTGGGGCCGGCACAGACGACGGCCACCGGTGTCCGAGCCAGCTCTTCCAGGTCGGACGAGACGTCCAGGGTGGCGCTGGCCCCAAACGCGCCGCGGTGGACGCCGCCGATCCCGCCGGTCGCGAACACCCGAATGCCGGCCGCGTCCGCCGCGATCATCGTGGCCGAGACCGTGGTTGCAGCCCAGCCGCCGCTGGCCAGCGCCGCGCCAAGGCTGGGTCGTGCGGCCTTCAGGACCGTGCCTGCCGGCGCGGTCGCCAGTGCCTCGAGCGCTGCGTCGTCCAGCCCCACCAGGATCCGACCCGCCCGGATCGCCACGGTGGCCGGAGTCGCGCCCGAGGCCCGAACGGCCGCTTCCGACGCCCGCGCCACGACCACATTCTGGGGATAGGGCAGGCCGTGGCTGATCAGGGTGGATTCGAGGGCCACGACCGGCCGCCCGGCGACGAGCGCGGCGCGCACTTCGGGGCCAAGGTCAACGAGGTTGGAAACCGCGCGCGGGGAAAGGCTGTTCATCCAGGCCATCGTATCGCCTGGCCGGCGTTCCTCAGGAATCCGTCGCGGCGGCCACGTACACTGGATTGGTCAGCGTCAGGATGTCTCCAGTGGCAGCCGTCCCCTTGCGCAGCTCGAGGCGCCACCATTTACTCGCGACCAGGTGTTCCTGGACGAGACGCGTACCGGCCGGTCCGCACTCCCCCATCGGGAGCAACGAACCAGATGTCACGTACCACAGCGTCGCCGGCACATCGAGCTGCTCGACGAAGGCGTTGAGCTCGATCGTCCCATCCGCGGGAACCTGTTCACCGGGCAGGACAACGTCCAGGCCATCAGAGCCCCGGGCCCGGAAGGAAATGATCGGCCCCGACGACAGGTACACCCGGCCGCGCCGGATGCCATCCAGGATCGACGCCTCGCTGCGGTCATCGGCGTGGACGTAGTTCATGGGCAGGGCCGGGTACTCGTCCTCCTCGGCAGAGTGACTGTCCGTGCCCGACACCGCGGTTGGCCGGAGCCCGGCATCAAGCAGGTCCGTCCAGAAGGCCAGCGCTCCAAGGTTGTCCGTCTCAGGTTCCGCCCATCGTCCGTTCCAGACCTCGATGGCGTCGATCTTTGCGTAGTCGACCAGCGCGAAGTCCCAGTGGCAGCCGGAGCACCAGGGGTCGCCGAACGCGTTCGGGTGGTTGATTGAAACCAGCGCGTTCTGGCGATGGGCCTGGTCTACGATGCCGGCGGCACCGGTACCCCGAGAGGCGTCCCGCCAGTCGATCACCTGCTCAAGGCCCAGGCATATCAGATGGCCGTGGAAGGTCGTGACCTCGCTGCCCCGGATCGGCGTGATGACGTCCGGCCAGCGATCGATCTCGCGAGCCTGGCTGACCGTGTTGTGATCGGTGATCGCCAGGAAGTCCAGGCCTCGCCCTACCGCGCCGCGGACGCGGTCCTCCACGGTGATTGACCCGTCGCTGTGAACCGTGTGCGAGTGGAGGTCGCCCCGATACCACCGGGTACCCCCGCCCAGGGGTCGAGGCTCGCCCGCCGCTGGTGCGCCGGATCGTGGTGCCAACAGGTCCCCGCCCGGGATTTCGGCGACCTTCGCGCTGGCCTCAAGGTGGTACTCGAGCTGACCGGTTTCGGCACCGTTGTTGAGGATCTCATTAGCATCAACCATGATCGACCAGGCCCCGGAACCAATGGGCCCTGCCAGGAATCCGGGCGTGGCCGCCGCCTCGCCGACCACCAGCTCCTGGTCAAGGATCCCGCGCATGGCGGCACCGCGAAACCCATCGGGGCCGAAGAGTGACAGGGACAGCCCGTTCTGCTCGTGTTCGGAGCCCATGTCGGCGGGTACCCACCGAAAGTGGATTCGGAGCTCAACCGTGCGATCGGGAACGCTGATCTCGAAGCGATGATGCTGGTGGCGATCCCGGTGTGTCCAACGCCCGGCCTGGTCGAGCAGGGGCACGACCACGTCATTCATCGGTTGACCTCCGGGCGTTTGTCGTCGCGTGGACTCAGGCGGTGCCGAACCGTTCCACGAGCGTCGGCTGGCCCTCGAGATAGCTATCAAGGATCCGGCCCGCGACGACGACCGACGGGACCAGTGGGTGGAGCGCCAGGGCCTTGATGGCCATCGATCGGGAGCCCGACAGGGCTGCCTCGATCGCGGCTCGCTCGGCGGCCCGGACCGCCAGGATCAGACCCTGGGCCTCCATGGGCACGTTGCCGATCGCGACCGGCACGACGCCGCCCCGGCCGACCACGCAGGGCACCTCGACGATCGCCTCGGCGTCCAGGAAGGGCAGGCTCGAACGGTTGGGGACGTCGAGGATCATGACCCGCTGGCCGTCCCCGCGGAGCGCGTCGACGAGGTCGAGTGCCAGCCGCCCGTAGTCGCCCGATTCGCGGGCCGCGACCACCCCGGCCATATCGTCCTCGCGACCCGACCAGGCCTCGTCCATGTAGTGCGCTTCGCGCTCGACATGGGTGCGCTCCCAGTCGCGGAGCGCCTCGGCCGGTGTGCCCCGGCCCGCGTAGAAGGCCGCTTGCTGCTTCTCGAGGAAGGACGCCCGGACGTTGCCGGTGCGCATGGCCGCGAGAGCCTCGGCATGGAAGTAGTAGTAGTAGAGGTACTCGTTGGGAATCATCCCGACCGAGCTCAGCCAGTCGGCACCGAACAGGCGGCCCTCTTCGAACGATTCGAGGCGTTCGCGATCAGCGATCAGCCCGGGCAGCAGGTCGTGGCCGTCGGACATCACGCCCCGCAACCAGCCCAGGTGGTTGATCCCGAAGTAGTCGAACCAGAGGTCCCCAACCGGCTGGCCGAGTGCGCCGGCCACCCGCTTGCACAGGTCGAGCGGCGCATCGCAGATCCCGATGACCCGGTCGCCCAGGACGCGCCGGGCAGCCTCGGTCACGAGGCCCACCGGGTTTGTGAAGTTCACGAACGTGGCATTCGGCGCCCGCACGGCGACGACTTCGGCGAGCGCCGTGATGATCGGCACGGTCCGCAGGGCGAAGGTGATACCGCCGGCGCCGGTCGTCTCCTGTCCGATCGCCCCCTGGCCGAGCGCCGCCGTCTCGTCCAGGACCCGGCCGGCCATGCCGCCGGCCCGGACGGCACAGTAGACGACATCCGCGCCATCAACCGCCGCCTCGAGATTCGTGGTCATGGTCACCGGAACGGTCGACCCGAGCTGGGCGGAGATGCCGTCGAGGACGGAGCCGATCCGGTCGAGGCGGCTCTGATCGATGTCGTGGAAAGCGACTTCGTCGTAGCGGGTCGCGACCTCGCCGGCAGCAAGCGCTCGATAGATTACGGGTGTCCGGAACCCTCCGGCGCCGATCAGGGTCAATTTCATACCGGCAATTGAACCAAATATGAACCGTAGTGGTCAAGGACCACTTTTGAGCCCCCTGACCGTGCAGGCGAGCCGCTCAGGCAGGTGGACCGCTAGAGCGCCAGGCGGGCGGTCCCGGTCCCTGCGCTCAGCGTCGTTGCGAAGGCATAACGGTCTCCGCGGTTGAGCAGCCGAGCCGTCTCGAAGGGCTCGCCGTACTGGTCGAAGGTGATCTCCTCCAGCTCGAGCAACGGGTCGCCCGGGCTGATCGTCAGCAGTGACGCGACGCGCTCGGTCGCGGGTACCGCCCGGACCACGACCTCGGCGCGACTGGCGATCAGACCGGCCCATTCGCGGATCGTGCCGTACAACGAGCGGCTGGCGAAGTCGACCTCGGCCACGGCCGTGATCAGGCGCGGGTGCAGGATCGAGCGATCGAGCGAGATCGGGACGCCTTCGATGAACCTCACTCGCTCGAGCTCGAACACCTGGGCCGACGCCACGATCCGCAGATCCGACGCCTCGCGCCCGGTGGCCGCCCGCAATCGAGCCGTGACGACGTCCGATGTCACCACGTAGCCGTGGCGCGCCGCCCATTCGGTCAGGCTGGGCGGCCCTTCGATGCGTTCCGTCACGCCCGGCCCGACGACGACCCAGCCACCCCGGCCCCTGGCCTCGATCAGGCCTTTCTCGCCAAGCGTGGAGAGGGCTCTGCGGAGTGTGTTGCGGGCCACGCCCAGGCGAGCCCCCAGTTCCCGTTCCGGGGCGAGGCGACTGCCCGGCAACAGCCGGCCGGTGAGGATGTCCGCTTCGAGCCGCCTGAGCACCTGGACCGAAGGCAGGTCGTCGCCGTGCACGTCCTTGCGGCCAGTGTGCGCGGCCTCGACCGTGTCTTGACGCTGGTTCATCGTTGGTTCACGCTCGCCGACATGAATCTCGCCGTGCCCGTGGGTGGAGGACCCCCCGTCCGCGCCGCCGCATTGTATGCCGTGGACCCGACCGATCTCGTCGATGTTGCCGCGTGAAGGTCGACGTCGCGTGCGTCGGTGATCCGTTCCTCGACCTGCTGTTTCTGGGCCTGCCGGCGCTGCCAGTGCCCGGCGAAGAGCAGCTTGCGAGCCGCCTGGTGATGGTCCCGGGCGGCATGGCCAACGTGGCCTACGCCCTGGGGCGGCTGGAGCTGCAAGCGTTGATCTGCGCGCCAATTGGCCATGACCCGGCGGGGCGCCTGCTGGGCGAACTGATGGCCGAGGCCGGCATTGCCTGGATCGGACGCGCTGCCGATTTCACCCCTGTGTCCGTCGCGCTGCCCGCCGCAGGTGACCGCGCGTTCGTCACGGTCGGCGGATCGCCCAGGGTCGACCTCGACACGCTGGCCGGGATCACGGCGCGGGCGATCGTGGTCGACCTGCCGTCCGCGGGGCGCCTGCCGGAACATCCCCGGGTGTACGCCGTCGTGGGCGACCCAGAGGTCGCGGCGCTGGTCGGCCGGCTGCCATCATCACTCAGGGGCCTGCGTGCTCTCCTTCTCAACGAGCGCGAGGTCCGGGGGCTCACCGGACGCGCCGACGTCGTCGAGGCCGCAAGCCACCTCGCGGCCCTGGGGACGACGGTCGTGGTCACCCAGGGGGCCGGCGGAGCGCTGGCGATCGAACCGGATGGCCAGCAGGTGCAGGTCCGCGCACCCCTGGCCGACGTCGCGGACCCGACCGGCGCCGGCGACCTGTTCGCGGCGGCCTACGTGTGGGCCGATCTTGCCGGTCGTGGGCTGGATGAGCGGCTGCGCCTGGCCACGCGGTATGCGTCGCTCTCGCTGGAGCGGGCAACCGATCGCCAGAAGGGCATCGCCCTGGCCGACTTCAGGGACCTGTT
>JBBRIV010000024.1:0-18270 GCA_038220425.1 Candidatus Limnocylindrales bacterium | reverse complement strand
ATGCTCGTGATCAAGCTGGGTGTGGCGGCTGATCCATCGACCACGGCAATCCGGCAGTCCGCGACGACGGCGACAAAGACTCGCCCGGTGATGATCGAGCTGACCACGTCGGCCGGGTAGTGGCCCACCGGAACGCGGGCGATCACGTGGATATCGGCCGGGTCGCGGGCCCGGTCATCGATCACGGCGAGCATCCCGCTTGACGAGTTCGCCACGAACAGGCGGTCGCCCGCGGCACCTCCGCCGACGGCCAGCCCAGTCGGCGATTCAAGCTTGTCTTGAGCCTGGCTGCCGATCTGGTCAACGACCGCACTGTCGACCGACGTGACCACCGGAGCCGGCCCGCCACCGGAGCCCCCGAACGTGCAGCCCGGCGCGGGGTTGGGATTGACCACACCCGGCCCGCCTGGAGCCGGCGCGCTCGACGCCGGGACACTCGCTGCCGGCCCGCCCGGGGTCGACGGGACGGGCGTCTGGCGCAGGAACGTGAAGGTCCCCGTGTTGCCGTTCGTATCAGTCCCCGAGCCGGTCATCATCGTGCCGTCGGCCGAGATCACCGAGTCGGTGGTCGAGGTGTAGCCGGGGGTCTGGGCAATCGCGTGGAGCTTGTTGCCGACGACCGTCCCCTGCAGGGTGTAGGTGTTGTTGTTCGCCACCCCGGACACGATGCCAGTTGTGAAGTCCTCGTCCGTCCAGACGTCGGTGTTAGGGAAATCGCCGATATTGGCGTGGTAGATGCCCGACCACGTTCCCCGGATGTCGACCGGACTGTCGGCGGCGACCGGCGTTGCCAACCTGGGCAGGAGCACGGGAGCGCCGATCGCCAGGGCAAGTACGCCGACCAGGACGGATCCAGCCAGACGGCGCATGGGGGCACTCCTGCTCAGGCCGGGTCAGACGCCCCGGCGTTCGTCTGAAGGGGCACGACAGTACGACGGGGACCGGCTGCCAGGGCCCCCCGGAATCTAGCCGATTGCTGCCGCTGCGAACGAGGCCATGTCGCCGAACACGAAATCTGGCGTGGCCGCGGCAGGCGGCGTGGCGCCGGTTCCGGGGCGACCCCGGCGGCGATCGATCCAGACCGTCGTCAGGCCCAGGGCCTGGGCCGGGACATGATCGTGGTAGAGGCTCTGGGCAATGTGCAGGTGGCGCGAGCGTGGCCCGCCGATCTGCGCCAGGGCCAGTTCGAAGTTGCGTGGATTGGGCTTGTAGCTGCCCAGCTGCTGGGCCGTGATCACCCAGTCGAACTGGACCCCCAGGCGCGCGTTGGAGCGGGCGAACAGGTCGGTGTCGCAGTTGGTGATGACGCCAAGCCGGAACTTCGTCGCGAGCAGGGCCAGCGCTGCGGCCGAATCGGGGAACGCCGGCCAGTCACCAACCGACTCGGAGAAGCCCTGGGCCTCGCTGAGGGTGGGCTCAAAGCCCGACCCGGCGCCAAGACCGGCGCCAAGACCGGCGCACACGCCATGCAGCGCGCGGGCCAGGACCTCGCGGTAGGGCAGGTACGGCCCGCCCTCGGCCTGCGCCTCGAACCTGGCGAACTGCTCGAGCAGGACCTCGTCGTCGGCGGCCAGGCCACGACCGTCGAGGACCGTCCTCAGGGCGGCCAGGATGCCCGCCTCCCAGTCGATCAGGGTGCCGTAGCAGTCAAAAGTGAGGATGTCGAAGTCGCTGAGCCTGGGGCCGCTCATGGGGATCCTCGTGGGTGGCCGAACGTCCGAATTGTGCCCGGTCCGTGCGCCGGACACAGAAACGCCCGGTCCGAGTTGGACCGGGCGCCTGGCTTGAGCCGGAGGGCTCAGGCAGCCTGCACCTTGATGGCGCGCGGGCCCTTGGGGCCGGCTTCGACTTCGAAGGTCACGTGCTCGCCGCCGACCAGCTTGTCAAAGTCGATCGATCGGTCAAGCCCGTCGCGGTGGAAGAAGTAGTCCTTGCCATCGTCGGCGGTGATGAAACCAAACCCACGATCGGAGACGACCTTCTTGACACTTCCGTTGGCCATGAGGGGGTAATCCTGTTCTCTTCTCGGCGTATAGGGATGCGGCGCATGGCCGGCTCGAGAAGGAACCATCGACCTAGCGGAGGCCCCCCGGCAATCGGGAGGAATTCGGATCATAGCACCCTCGGTCGGGCGTTCCCTCCAGGACGAGGCTCAAATGACCCTCGCCGGAGGCCTGACACCGACCCGGCGTTCAGGACTTCGTCAGGCTGGTGGACCACGATGGCGGCCTGGGCAACTCCCGGTTGCGGGCCCCGAACCCCATCTGTCGAACACTGAAGGTGCGCTCATGCGTCTCAAGATCCTCGCCGCAGTCGGCCTGATTGTCGTCGGGGTTGGCGCGATCGGAATCGTGATCGTGGGTCCTTCGTTCGGCTCGAGCTCGGCGGTCCAGTACATCACCGCGACGGCGGCCGTCACCAATGTGACCCAGAACGCCGCCGCCACCGGCTCGATCGCGGCGTCCGCCAGCTATGGCCTGGCGTTCGGCAAGGATCCGGTCATCGCCGGCTCGTCGTCGAGTGCGGCGTCGGGTGGCGGCTCGACCACCTGGCCGGTCAACTCGGTCAGCGTCAACGTCGGTGACACCGTCACCAAGGGCCAGGTCCTGGCCGTCGCCGACAGTGCCAGCGCAACCCAGGCCCTGGCCGCAGCACAGTCAAACCTGGCCATTGCCGAGGCCCGCCTGGCCACCGATCAGGGTGGCCTGACGGCGCTCAGCAAGGCGATGGCCCAGCTGTCGGTCACCCAGGCCCAGCAGCAGCTGGCCAACGCCCGGGTCAGCCAGTCCGACACGCGCTACCAGAACAGCCTGAGCGTCAGCAACGCGACGACCGCACTCAACCAGGCCAAGTCAACGCTGGCCGCGGACCAGGCCGCCAGTGCCCCGGCCCAGCAGATCAGCCAGGACCAGGCAGCCATCACCAACGCCACCCAGCAGCTCACCCAGGCGAAGGCCAAGGCCTCCCAGTCGAACAGCCAGGCTGCCCAGAGTGTCGCTTCGGCCGCGCTCCAGGTGACCTCCGCCGAGCAGGGCTACCAGAGCAAGACAGCGCCCGCTCCGGCCCTCACGATCCTGTCCGACCAGGCCTCGGTTGCCTCCGCCCAGACGGCTCTCGACACGGCCCAGAAGACGGTCAACCTGGCCCAGATCGTGGCGCCCACGGCGGGCACGATCACCGTGATCAACCTGATCCCCGGAGTCGATGCCCCTTCGGGCGACGCGATCGACATGCAGACGGCCTCCCTGCAGGTCACCGCCAGCTTCGCCGAAACCGACCTGCCGGCCCTCAAGATCGGCCAGGCAGCCTCGATCTCGATCAGCGCAACCAATGAGACGGCGACCGGCAAGCTGGCCACGATCAACCCGGTCGCGGCCACCTCGGGCTCGTCCTCGGTGGTCACCTACTCGGTCGTGATCACCCTCGATAAGACCCCCGCCGACGTCAAGACCGGGATGTCGGCCAGCGTCTCGATCACGACCGCCGAGGCCGACAACGTGCTGGCCGTGCCGGCCATCGCCCTGGTCGGGGCGAACGGCTCGTACAGCGTCCGGGTGATGGCTGCCGATGGCACGATCAGCACCTTGCCGGTGACCGTCGGGCTGACCACGACCCAGTACGCGGCCATCACCACGGGACTCAATGCCGGGGACGTGGTCGTCATCGGGACGTCCTCGCCACGCACGTCGACGGCGACGACCACGGCCGGCGGCCTGACCGGTGGCTTCGGTGGCTTCGGCGGCGGTAACTTCAACGGCGGCGGAACCCGCAACCGGACCGGCGGCCAGCCGTGAGCGAGCCCCTGATCCAGCTCCGGGACGTGAGCCGGATCTATGACCTTGGCCGGGTCCAGGTGGCCGCCCTGCAGGGCGTCGACCTGGCCGTCCAGCAGGGCGAGTTCCTGGCGATCGTCGGTCCGTCGGGATCGGGCAAGTCGACCCTGATGAACATCGTGGGCTGTCTCGACCGTCCAACCGCGGGTAGCTACGTCCTCGATGGGACCGACGTGGCCGAGTTGGACGACGACGGGCTGGCTCGTCTGCGCAGCCGGACGATTGGCTTCGTGTTCCAGAGCTACAACCTGCTGCCGCGCACGTCGGCCCTCGAGAATGTCGCGACGCCGCTGCTCTACCAGGGCGTCTCGCGCAAGGATCGCCTGGCCCGGGCACGGGCCGCCCTCGAGCGGCTCGGCCTGGGCGACCGGGTCAACCACATCCCGACCGAGCTGTCCGGCGGCCAGCAGCAGCGCGTCGCGATCGCCCGGGCGCTGGTCACCGAGCCGGCCCTGCTCCTGGCCGATGAACCCACCGGCAACCTCGACAGCACCTCGGGTGCCGATGTCATGGCCATCCTTCGCGAGCTCAATGGCGCGGGTCGGACGATCGTCATGATCACCCACGACAACCAGGTTGCCAGCGCAGCCGGGCGGCAGGTCCACGTCCTCGATGGGCGTCTCGTCGCATGAGGGCCACCGAGCTCATCCGGCTGGCCCTGTCGCGCCTCGGTTCGTCAAGATTGCGGGCCGCCCTGACCATGCTCGGGGTGATCATCGGGGTGGCCTCGGTGGTCTCCCTGGTCGCCGTGGGCCAGGGCGCCACGAGCGGGATCACCAAGCAGCTCCAGGGCCTGGGCACCAACCTGCTGACGGTCAACCCGGGGGCGTCAACCAACGGCTTCACCCGGGGAGCGGCCGGTTCGGCGGGCACCCTGACCGTCGAGGATGCCGCAGCCCTCGGGGCGCTGAATGGCGTCGCCGCGGTCGAACCCGAGATCTCCACGAGCCAGCTGGTCGTCGCGGGTAGCCAGAACACGACGACGACGATCCTGGGCACCACCGGCGGCTATACCACCGTCCGCAACTTCAGCATATGGCAGGGTTCCACCCTGAACGGGATTGCCGTCGATGCCGGCCTGCGGGTCGCCGTCCTGGGCGCGACCACCGCCGATGACCTGGGCCTGACCGCCCGATCGATCGGCAGCACGATCACGATCGGCGGCCAGCCGTTCCAGGTCGTGGGGATCCTGCAGGCCAAGGGCAGCACCGGCCCGGTCAGCCAGGACGACCAGATCCTGGTCCCATACACCACCGTCCAGGACAAGTTCGTGCCGGGCGACAAGGTTCGCTCGGTCGGCATCAGCGTCGCCTCAGCCGACCAGATTGACCTGGTCAAGGCGGAGATCGCGACCCTCCTCGAAAGCCGCCACGGGATCGCCGCCGGTGGGACCGACGACTTCACGATCGCCGACCAGGCCCAGCTCCTGACGACGGTCAGTGGCGTGAGCGACCTGTTGACCCTGCTCCTGGCCGGGATCGCCTCGATCTCGCTGGTGGTCGGCGGGATCGGGATCATGAACATCATGCTCGTGTCGGTCCGCGAGCGGACCCGCGAGATCGGCATTCGCAAGGCGATCGGGGCCCGCGGCCGGGACATCCTGGCCCAGTTCCTGGTCGAGGCACTGGTCCTGTCCGTGCTCGGCGGCATCTTCGGGATCGTGCTCGGGATTGCCGTCTCCTACCTCATCGGGACCCTCGCCGGCTGGGGGTTCGTGTTCAACCCGATCACGCCGTTGGTGGCTGTCCTGTTCAGCCTCGCCGTGGGCGTGGTCTTTGGCGTCTGGCCCGCCCGCCAGGCTGCCCGCCTCGATCCAATCGTGGCCCTGCGCTACGAATGACCCGTCCCTCCGGTCTGCGCCTGCCCGGCCAGCCGTCCCAACCGCGAAAGGAGTCCGTTCGATGACCATGGATGCACCAACCCCAGGTTCCACGCCGCCACCCACCTGGGCCAGCGACCCAGCCCCCAGCGCGCCTGTGAGCCCACCCCAGGCGCCCACGTCGTTTGCCCCGGCGCCCCTCGTCCCGTCCATGAACTCCAAGAAGAACCGGGCATCGGCCGGGACGGCCCTCCTGCTCGTCGGCGCCCTGGTGGCGATCGGCGGGGTGGCCTTTGCCGTTGGCCGAGTGACGGCCCCGGCGGCCGCTGCGACTCCTGCCGGCGCCCTGGGCAACGGCAACCGCGGGACCGGCGGCGAGGGCGGCTTCGGCGGCTTCGGTGGTGCCGGCGGATTCGGCGGGGCAGGCGGCCGTAACGGCGGCGCCTTGAGCGTCACCGGAACCGTCGTGTCGATCGATGCCAACACGATTCAGGTCAAGCTGGCCAACGGCACGACCACGACCCTGAACCTGGGCACGAGCACCACCTATCGGGACTCGACCAGCGGCACGGCCGCCGACGTCATGCCCGGCGCCACCGACCAGGTTGCCCTGGACCTGGGCGCCGGCGGCCCGACGGCGAGTGGCCAGCCGCGACCGAGTGGCGGCTTTGGCGGATTGGGCACTGCCACCGTCGGCACCATCACGGTGGTCAAGTAGCCGCATAGTCAGGTCGTGCACATCCTGGTCGTCGAGGACGACCCGCGGCTTGGCCGCCTGCTCCGGCGCCTGCTCGGCGACGACCGTCATGTCGTCGAGCTGGTGCAGGACGCCCGGGAGGCGACCGAGCTGCTCGAATCCGAGATCGCCCTGGATGCCGTGATCCTGGACCTGGGCCTGCCCGATCGATCGGGTCTCGAGGTCCTGCGCGAGTTGCGCCGGAAGGGCTCCGACCTGCCGGTGATGATCCTGACCGCCCGCGACGCCATCGAGGATCGCGTGCGCGGCCTGGACGCCGGTGCCGATGACTACATGGTCAAGCCCTTCGCCTACGAAGAGCTGGCAGCTCGCCTGCGGGCGCTCGCCCGGCGGGCTGATCGGTCGCCGTCGGGGCCCAACCTGGTCAATGGCCCGATCGTCCTCGACGAAGCCGATCGTGCAGTCAGCGTGTCGGGCGTGCCGGTCGCGCTCAGCCCGCGCGAGTTCGCCCTGCTCGAGTGCTTCCTGCGCAATCCCGGCCGGCTGCTCACTCGGGACAACCTGCTCGACGCTGCCTGGCCGTATGGCCTGGCCGTCACGCCCAACACGGTCGAGGCCTACGTCCATCGCCTGCGCGAGAAGCTGGGCGCAGCGGCTGGGGCGCTCATTCGAACCGAGCGTGGCGTCGGCTACCGGATGGTGGCCGGTTGAGCCCGGGGGCCGGATGAGCAACGCTGGGCCGAGCGGCGCTGCCGGGGATGCCCGGCTGCTGCGCAGGACGTGGCGCCGGCTGATCCTGTGGAGCGGCGGGATCACCCTGGCGATCCTGGTCGTCCTGGGCGGAGCGATCTATGTCGCCGTCGATCGCTCCCTGTCCGACAGCAGCGAGCAGCGCCTGCGCACCCGGGCCGGCCAGATCGCCGACTTCCTGAATCGATCGCCCGGGCAGCCCAACAACCTGGGCCCCCAGCTGGGCACCGGCATCGTCTTCGGCGGGCCATCTTCGGGCACCCTCGCCCTCGTGATCGGACCGGCCAACGAATCGGTGGGTCCCCAGAACAGCCGTTTCGAAGGCCTGCCCGACATGCCGGCCGTGACCGCCGCCCGGACCGGCTCGATTGACGTCCGCCAGATGGCGATCAACGGGACGCCCATCCAGCTCGTCTCCGAGCCGGTGGTCCGGGGCGGTCAGACGTACGTGATCCAGGTCATCGCCGATCGCACCGCCGAGGCCCGGGCGCTCCAGTTGCTGCTGGCCGTGCTGATCATCGGGGGCATCGGCGCCGTCGGCCTGTCGGTGGTGGGTGGAGCGTTGTACGCCCGCCGGGCACTGGTCCCCATCCAGGATTCGCTGCGCCGCCAGCGCGAGTTCGCCGCCGATGCCAGCCACGAGCTGCGGACGCCCCTGGCCGTCGTCCGCGGGATCGTCGAGCACCTCCTTCGCCACCCGGCCTCGACGATCGCCGACCAGAAAGAGACGCTCGACGACATGCAGGCCGAGACGGATCACCTGACCGAGCTGGTCGACGCCCTGCTCCTCCTGGCCCGGGCCGATTCGGGCACGATCGAGCTCGAACATCAGCCGCTCGACCTGGCCGACACCACGACCGCGGCCCTCGAGCCGCTGACCGGGATCGCCGCCGAGCACGGCGTGACCCTCAGCCTTGATGCCCGCCCGACACCAGCCGTTGGCGATGCCCTGCGGATCCGCCAGCTGGTCACGATCCTCGTCGACAATGCGATCCAGCACAGCCCGGTCGGCGGCACGGTCACGGTTCGAACCGAATCGATCGGTGACCGGGCCGTGGTATCGGTCAGCGACGACGGGCCCGGGATCAGGCCCGAGGACCTGCCCCTGGTCTTCGAGCGCTTCTGGCGAGCTCCCGATGCGCCGAGCGGCGGGGCGGGCCTGGGCCTGTCCATCGCGCGCTGGATCGTCGAACGTCACGGCGGCACGATCGAGGCAACCTCGCCGGCCTCCGGCGGCGCCCGGTTCGAGGTGGAGCTGCCAGCCCACTGAGCGGAATCGCCGCCGGTGCGCGGGCTCCGGCGGCACGCCGCCCCGGTTCCGGCGCTCTGGGCTCCGGCACGCCGCCGGGTGGCGGCGCTTCGGGCGCGCCTGGTTCCTGGGCTCCGGGCCTGGGGCACAACCCGGTTCCTGCCAAATGCCGCCCAGGGCGGCCGTACGGTCGGAGTCGAGTCGCTTGGACCGTGGAATCGGCTCGGTGGACTCCTGGCCCGCACGCGCCACGCTCAGATCCCGTAGTTTGCCGGCGCGATCCGCCTCAAACCGGGTGGGATCCAACCATACGGCCGCTACCAGCGGCATTTGGCACCAAACGCCCGGCCAGCGGCCGCACGTCGCCCGCCGCAGCCCGCCGGCGGCCGCACGGCCCGCCGCCCCGGACACCGCGTTTGACGCCACTGGCGCGCTCCCCTACGCTCTGCAACTCAACCCACCTTGCATCGAGTCCGCAAGGCCTCCTGTCTGGAAAGGGCAAGCTCGTGCTGACCGTCTTCCTGATCATGCTCCGGGAGGGTCTCGAGGCGGCGCTGGTCGTCGGCATCGTGATCGGCTACCTGGTCAAGATCGGCCGGCGCGATGCATTGCGCTGGGTCTGGCTGGGAATCGCCGCGGCCCTGGCCGTTTCGCTTGCCCTGGGCATCCTCGTCTTCGTCACGATCGGCGACCTGCCGGCGGCCATCCAAGAGCCGATCGAGGGCCTGGCCGCGCTCTTCGCGGTGGGCGTGCTGACGTGGATGCTGTTCTGGATGCGTCGCCAGGGCCGGGCGCTCAAGGGTGAGCTCGAAGGCCAGCTCCAGGCGGCCCTCCAGGCCGGTTCGACAGCTGCCCTGGTCGGCCTGGCCTTCGTGGCGATCGTGCGCGAGGGCCTCGAGACGGCGCTCTTCCTGCTGGCCCTCTTTCGGTCCGCGGCTGCTTCGGGCGAGCTCTCGGCCGGCCTCCCGATTGCCGGCCTGGCCGGGTTGCTGGCCGCCGTCGGGCTCGGCTGGGCGATCGTCGGCGGCGCGATCCGGCTGAACCTGCGCCGTTTCTTCAGCCTGACCGGGGTCGTGATCCTGTTCGTCGCCGCCGGGCTGGTGGCCTCGGCAATCGGTGCCTTCGTCGATGCCGGCTGGCTGCCGGCGAGCGCCCCGGCGATCAACCTGGCTGGGGTCCTGCCCGAAACGAGCCCGGTCGGGGCCCTCCTGGCCGGCCTGGTCGGCTACCGGGCCCAGCCAACGGCGCTCCAGCTCGCCGGCTATTTCGGCTACCTCGTGCCGGTCCTGAGCCTGTTCGTGGCCGGTGACCGGCTGGGTTCGCTGCGCCGGACGCGGTTCGCCTGAGTTGGACGGGCATCGATTGCTGGCCCTGGTCGTGGGCGCTTGCCTCGCGGCCGGCCTGGCTGCCTGCTCGGCCGGTGGTGGCGCCATTTCGCCCGGTCCCAGCTCGGGTGATGGATCCAGCCAGGCGTCGTCGCTGCCCGTCCCCACGGTTCGCCAGGTCCACGTCTCGATCAGCGATGCCGGCTGCATTCCCCAGGCTCTCCAGTTGCCGGCCGGCCCGACAACGTTCATCGTCACGAACGTCGGATCGGCGAGCGTCCTCGAATACGAGATCATCAAGGCCGATCGGGTGATCGGCGAGACCGAGAACGTCATTCCCGGTATTGACCGAAGCTTCACCCTGAACCTGAAGCCCGGTACCTACAGCCTGAGTTGTCCGGGCGGCACGTCGGCCGCATCGGGCAGCCTCACCGTCACGGAGTAGACCGCCATGATCAAGCTGCGCCAGGCCGCTGCCGGGTTTGCCGTCGCGGTCATCGTCGCCGCCTGCGGCACGAACGGTGTCCCGAGCGGAGCGGCCGCCAGCCTGTCGCCGAGCCGGGGCTCGGTCGCACCGGATGCCAGTGCCCCCCTGGCCGCCGACAGCGTGGCGACCTACCGGACCTATCTGGAGACGAACGCGGACCTGTTGGTCGAGCGAACCAGGCTCTTCGTCGACGCCGTCGTTGCCGCAAAGGTGCCGGCCGCCAGGGCCCTGTATGCCTCCGCCCGCGAACCCTACGAGCGGATCGAGCCGGTGGCCGAGACCTTCGGAGACCTTGATCCGGCGATCGACGCCCGCGAGAACGACGTCGCGGCCGGGGCAGCATTCACCGGCTTCCATCGCCTGGAACGGGCGCTCTGGCAGCAGAACTCACTCGTGGGGATGGCCCCGATCGGGAAGAAGCTGTTGGCCGACGTGATCACCTTGCAGGGGCTGGTCAAGACCGTGGACCTCGATCCGGCCACGATTGCCAATGGTGCTGTGGGCCTTCTGAACGAGGTCTCGGCCTCGAAGATCACCGGCGAGGAGGATCGCTACTCGCACACCGACCTGTGGGACTTCGCGGCCAACGTGGTTGGCGCCCAGGAGGCATTCAACGCCGTCCGGCCCCTGGTCGCGGCCCGCTCGGCCACCCTCGCAACCACGATCGACGCCGGATTCCAGGCGGTCCTTGACGCCCTCCAGCCGTACCAGAAGGGCACCGGCTTCGTCCTGTACAACACCCTGACCGCGGCCGACACCCAGCCCCTCAGCCAGCTCATCGACGCCCTCGCCGATCCGCTTTCGCAGGTTGCCGCGATCGTCGTCACGGCCCAGTGACCTCGAGCCGGGCGATCAGCCGGCGCCAGTTGCTGGCCGGCGGCCTGGCCGCGGGCGCCGGGTTGGCGGTGGGTGGCGCGACGGGGTTCGGCCTGGCCCGGGCCGCCGAACCGCTGGATCCGGGTCTCCAGCTGGTCCCGTTCTACGGGCCCCACCAGGCCGGGATCGCGACGGCGGCCCAGGAGCGAATCCAGTTCGCTGCATTCGACGTCCTGACCGACCGGCGGGCCGAGCTCCAGGACCTGCTCAGGACCTGGACGGCTGCGGCTGCGGCGTTGACCGCCGGCAATCCGGTGGGCGACCTGGCCGGCGATCCGTTGCGCCCGCCGGCCGACACCGGTGAGGCGGTCGGCCTTGGTGCGGCTCGGCTGACCCTCACCCTGGGCGTTGGGCCCAGCCTGTTCGGAACCCCCGGCAACGACCGGTTCGGGCTCGCCTCCATCCGCCCGGCGGCGCTGGCCGAGCTGCCACCGTTTGCCCATGACCAGCTTGACCCGGCCAGCAGTGATGGCGACCTGTGCGTGCAGGCCTGCGCCGAGGACCCCCAGGTTGCCTTCCACGCGATCCGTGTCCTGGCTCGAATCGGTCGTGGGATCGTGGCCATCCGCTGGGCGCAGGTGGGATTTGGGCGGACGTCGAGCACGACGTCGCAGCAGGCGACCCCGCGCAACCTGCTGGGCTTCCTCGATGGCACCAACAATGTCCACGGCGACGACCAGCAGGCCATGGATACCCACATCTGGGTCGCCCCCAGCGATGACCCGGCCTGGATGCATGGCGGTACCTACCTCGTCGCCCGCCGGATCCGGATGCGGATCGAGGCATGGGACCGGGACAGCCTGGGCGACCAGGAGGCGACGATTGGGCGACACAAGCTGAGCGGCGCGCCGCTGGGCCGGGCAGTCGAACGCGATCCGGTCAACCTGGCGGCTCTCGGCCCGGACGGCCAGCCGGTCATCCCGCTCGGCGCGCATATCCGGCTGGCCGCCCCGGCCACCAACGGCGGGATCGAGCTTCTGCGCCGGGGCTACTCGTTCACCGACGGAATTGACAATGCCACCGGCCAGCTCGACGGGGGCCTGTTCTTCATCTGCTTCCAGCGCGATCCCCGAACCGGCTTTGTGCCGGTCCAGACCCGCCTGGCAGCCAGCGATGCGCTCAACGAGTACATCCAGCACGTGGGCAGCGGGCTCTTCGCGATCCCGCCCGGAACCACCGCCGGTGGCTACATCGGGGAGACGCTGTTCGGCTAGATTTGGTCCACCAGACGTGACTTTGGGGGTCCACAGCTGCCTGTGAGGGACGCATGCGAATCCTGCTGATTGGTGCCGGAGGAGTCGGCGGGGCCGTCGTGGCGATCGCTGCCCGCCGGTCATTCTTCGATCGGATGGTCGTAGCCGACTACGACATTGCCCGGGCCGAGCGGGTGGTCAGTGCGGTCAGCCGGGCGGGCCGTGAATCGCGCTTCGTGGCGGTCAGGCTGGACGCCTCCGATCCCAAGGAAGTCGCCGCGCTGTGTCGTGAGCACCAGATCAGCCACGTCCTGAACGCCGTCGATCCGCGCTTCGTCATGCCCATCTTCGAGGGAGCCCTGGCGGCCGGCGCCGACTACCTGGACATGGCGATGTCGCTCAGCCATCGCCATCCCGACAAACCGTTCGAGCTGCCCGGCGAGAAGCTCGGCGACGCCCAGTTCGCCCGGGCCGACGCATGGACGGCTGCCAGCCGGCTGGCCCTGGTCGGGATCGGCGTCGAGCCGGGCCTGTCCGACGTCTTTGCTCGCTACGCCGCCGACCACCTGTTCAGCGAGATCGACGAGCTGGGTGTCCGGGACGGTGCCAACCTCGTCGTGGCCGGCTACGACTTTGCCCCGTCGTTCTCGATCTGGACCACGATCGAGGAATGTCTGAACCCCCCGGTGATCTGGGAAGAGGGCCGAGGCTGGTACACCACCCAGCCGTTCTCCGAGCCCGAGACGTTCGACTTTCCCGAGGGGATCGGCCCGGTCGAGTGCGTCAACGTGGAGCACGAGGAAGTGCTGCTCATGCCCCGCTGGGTCAAGGCCAAACGAGCCACGTTCAAGTACGGCCTGGGCGACGACTTCATCAATGTCCTCAAGGTCCTCCACAAGCTGGGCCTCGATTCGACCGACAAGATCCAGGTCGGCCGGGCTCTCGTGGCCCCCCGCGACGTGGTCGCCGCCTGTCTGCCCGATCCGGCGACGCTCGGCGACCGGATGTCGGGCAAGACCTGCGCCGGCCTGTCGGTGACCGGCAAGGGCCTCGACGGTGCGCCCCGGGCGGTGTACCTGTATCACGTCGTCGACAACGCCTGGTCGATGGCCGAGTACGGCTCGCAGGCCGTGGTCTGGCAGACCGCGATCAACCCGGTCATCGCCTTGGAGCTGCTGGCCGCCGGAACCTGGCAGGGAGCTGGCGTGCTTGGCCCCGAGGCCTTCGACGCAGTTCCATTCCTCGACCTGCTGACGGCCTACGGCTCGCCCTGGGGTCTCCGCGAAGGCGGCTGATCCGGGGTGATCCGGGCTTGCCACGGATGGTCGTCAAATTCGGCCGGCCACCCGACCTTGACGTCGTCACCTCAGCCGCCGATGCTCCCGAGGCGAAGATTCGCACACCCAGCTTTGAAGTGAGGGACTCGATGACCATGAAGCACGGCATCATGGCCGGCCTGGCTGCCCTCGTGGTCGCCGTGGCCATGTTTGGAGCGGGCTTTCTGGCCGGCGGCAACGCTGCGACCCATCCAACCGTGTACGTCGGCGATGGCTACGTCGGTGCCGACGTAGCCACATTCCAGGTCGGCGATACGGCCTACGGGTTCCGGTCCTCGGTCAACTGGACCGACAGCGCCGGCAGCTTTCACGACGGTGGCTGGCCCGCGTGCCTGCCCAAAGTCCAGGCCGTAACCGGCGTGCGCTTCGAGCGGACCACGGTCTGGGCTGGCAACATCGGGTTCACCCAGGTGGTCTGGGTGGACTGCCAGGCGTACACCTCCTGACGAGGGGCTCGATGACCGGCATCCCCGAAGGCAGCGATATCACGACTATCGTTAGCTGACGCGGTCGATCACCGGTTTGGCGCGTTCTGTGATGTCCAGCCACGGGAATATCACGACTACTGATCGAATGCGGGCCAGAAGCTCGATTCGAGCCCCCAGCGAGACGATTCCGACGGCCGAGCTTGTTGCCTAAGGTTAGTCGTGATATTCGGGCCCGCTCGGTCGCGTGGCCCAGGACCAGCCCCGCCGCGGGCTCGGCACCCAGCCCTGCCGCCGGCTCGGCACCCAGCCCCGGTCGGCGCCAGGCGCGCGGCCTTGAGGGCACGGCGCGCCTTACGTAGCGCTTACAGGGCGCGCGGGAGCGGCTGACGACCGACTGACAGGCTGCGTTCACGGCAACGAAACGCCGTGTCCAGCCAACGAGGACCAGCCATGTCAGTTCGACCAACGCTCCGGATCGGCCCAGCCGTGCTTGGCCTGGCCCTGATCGCGGCGGCCTGCTCGGGTGTCTCGGGCGCCCGGCCCGCTGCCCCGAACGACGGCAGCACCGGAGCGTCCAGCCCGGCCGCAACCTCGCCCGAGCCCACCTTTGACCTGGGCTCGCTGCTCAGCCCCGACCCGTCGCCGGACGCCACGCCGGCCTCGAGTCTTGCGCCATCGGGCGCTCCGCAGGCGTCACCACAGCCGATCACCCCGGCCCCGCCTGCGGTCTCGACCACCAAGGCGACGAACCTGCTCAGCCAGGTCGACAACGTCCTCAACGAAACCGACGGCGAGCTTCTGAATGCTGACGCCGCGGCCAACAATCCAGGAGAGTGACTTTCATGAACGTTCAGCTTTCAACCCGGCTCGGCCGGGCCGCCGTCGCCTTTGGCGCGGCCGGCCTGCTGGCTGTCGGTTCGTTTACCTCGGTGTACGCGGCCGACCCAACGCCCGCCACGAACTCCACGGCCAGCACGGCCGTCCATCGTTTCTGCGTCCCGGAATGGACCGCGGCCAAGGCCCACCCACGCGTCGACACCCTGCGCGCGGTGGGCGACTGCGAGATCAACCGGCGTTTCGTGACCCTCGATGGCCTGACCTACCTGGTCAACCACTCGGACGTGCTGACCGCCGATCACAAGACCGACCTGCTCACCGGCAACTCGATCAACCCCGCCTCGTTCGTGACCGAGAAGTCCGGCCTCACCGCCCTCAAGGCCACGATTGATACCGACACCACGGTCGAGGCCCTGCGTGCCGATATCGGCAAGATCGCACCCGATTACCGGGTTTACCTGGTGGTGGTCCCGAAGACCCACATCGTATCTGCCGCTGATGGCACGGCCAAGGCGTCGGCCCGCTTCGTCCCGCTCGCCAGCGAGCTCCAGAACCTGATCAACCAGGCCAAGGCCGGTGGCAAGAACGTGACCGCCGCCCAGGCTGCCCTCGACGACATGAACGCCAAGGTTGGCCAGGCCAACGGCCTGATCGCTCCGGTCGCCGGATCGATCCTGTCGCTCAGCCCAGCCGACTGGAACAACGGCATCGCCGGTCCGGCCCTCAAGTCGGCCCGCGAGACGATCCATTCGGCCCGGGCTCTCCTGCGCGACGCGCGCCAGGACGCCCACCACGTGATCGTCCTCCTCGGCAGCTAGCCCGAGGGCCAGGCGGCCCAGCACAGCCTTTTCTCCACCAGCCTCGGTTCGTCTGCCACACGAACCGAGGCGTTGGTGCGCCTTCTGTCAGCGCGCGTTCAGCCGGGTCTGCTATAGAGCAACCATGACTCCGCACCCGGCGCGCCCTCGCCGGGTTGGCCTGCCGATCCCCTGGACCGTCCGGCCCCGCCCGGACCGGATCGCCTTGGCCCTGATCGTGGTCCTGGCCGCGGCCCTCGAGCTGTTCGCCCTCGATCGAGAAGGCTGGTCGAACAACTACTACGCGGCCGCCGTGCGGAGCATGCTCGACGGGCCGTCGACGTTCTTCTTCGGGTCCTTCGATCCGGGTGGTTTCATCACGATCGACAAGCCCCCGATCGGCTTCTGGGTCGAGGTCCTGTCGGCCCGCCTCTTTGGCTACTCCGGGGTCAGCCTGCTGCTGCCCGGCGCGCTGGCAGCGATCGCCTCGGTGGGGCTCCTGGCCGGCCTGGTTGAACGTCACTTTGGGCGCCTGGCGGGCCTGATCGCGGCGCTGGTCCTGGCGGTCACCCCGATCTCGGTCGCTACCGCCCGCAACAATACGGTCGACAGCCTGCTCGTCCTGGTCTGCCTGCTGGCCGTGGCGGCCCTCCTGCGCTGGGGTGACACCGGCCGCTGGCAGTGGCTGGTCCTGGCCGGGGCCCTGGTTGGGCTGGGTTTCGACGTCAAGATGCTCGAGGCCTACCTCGTCCTGCCGGCAATGGGCCTGGCCGTCGTCGTGGACCGACGCTGGTCGGTTCGCCGTCGAATCGGTCACCTTGGCGTGGCTGTCGGGGCGCTCCTGCTGGCCTCGTGGTGGTGGGCCCTGATTGTCGATGCGATCCCCGCCGCCAGCCGGCCGTTGGTGGGCGGCAGCAAGGTCAACTCGGTCGTGGATCTCGCCCTCAACTACAACGGGATCGACCGGCTGAGCGGCGGCCAGACCTTTGCCAACCTGGGCCGGGTGGGCCCGCTCCGCCTGTTCGACCCGTCGCTGTCCGGCCAGATCGGGTGGTGGCTGGTGCTGGGCCTGATCGGCCTGGGGGCGGCTGCGATCGAGCTTCGCCGGCGCCCGGCTCGCCGCCGCTTCCTCGTGCCGCTGGCCCTGTGGGGCGGCTGGTTCGCCACCGCCGCGGCGTTCTTCAGTGTCGCCCGGTTCTGGCACCCGCACGACATGGTGATGCTGGCGCCGGCTGTCGGCGCCCTGGCTGGCGGCGGCAGCGCGACCCTCCTCCGAGCTTGGCGCCGGCCGGGTTGGAGTGGCTGGCTGCTGCCCGTCGCGGTCACCGCCAGTGGCATCGTTCAAGCCCTGATCGTGGGCGTCGCGAGTGGCTGGGACTGGCTCCAGGCGAGCGTCGTCGTCCTGTCCCTGGCGCTGGGGGGTGGCCTGCTGCTCGTCCGGGCGGGCGTGGGCACGATCGCCCGCGAGCGGTTCGTCGGACTGGCCCTGGTCGTGCCGGCCGTGCTGGTCCTGGCCATTGCGCCGTTGAGCTGGTCGGCCTGGACGACGCTCCATGCCCCCGGCGGCACCCTGCCGATCGGCGGTCCGCCGTCGGCCCGGTCCGGAACCGATGGCGCGGGGATCGGCGGCGCAGGCTTCGGCGGAGGCGCCAGCCCGGCTCAGAACCGCCAGGCCCTGATCACGTTCGTGCTCCAGCACCAGGACGATGCGCGCTTCGCCCTGGCCACGGCGGGTGCTCAGCAGGCCGCTCCGATCATCATCGCGACGGGCTTGCCGGTGATGACCCTGGGCGGCTTCAGTGGCAACGACCAGACGCTGACGATCAGCCAATTCCAGGCCCGGATCGCGGCCGGCGACATCCGCTACGTCCTGGTCGGCGGCGCCGGCCCTGGTGGCGCCGGACCGGGTGGCGGTGGCGGCAGCCGGAACACCGTCATTCGCTGGGCCCAGACCAGCTGCGCGCCCATCGCCAGCGGGCCCGTCGCCGGCCTGATCGTCGACTGTCAGTCCCGGTCGAGCAACTCCAGCACGGATCCGAAGGCCTCGATCGAGCCCATGGTGATCGGGTCCAGGACCAGCTGGACGGCAGCGATTCCTGCCCGGGCGTAGGCGCGCAGCTCGTCGGCCATCACCTCGGGCGGACCGCTCAGGGCTGGAATCTCCGGTCCCGTGTCGAGACCGATCAGCCGGCCCGTGCCGCCAGGCATCTGGACCAGGACAGCCACGCTGCGCTCGATCGCCGCCGGCTCCCGACCGGCCAGGCGGGCCGCCGCATCCACCCGTGCGAGCAGAGGAGCGACGCCCGTGGGCGAGTTGCCGGTGGCGTTGTACCAGGCATTCCAGCTGTCGATGTAGGGCGCCGCGATCCGGAGCATCCGCTCGCCGCTCGAGCCCAGCAGGAGGGGCGGGCCGCCCGGCCGGACCGGCCGCGGCAGCAGCTCGCAGTCTCGAGCCTGGTAGAAGGCGCCGTCGAAGTCGATCGCCCCATCCCGGAGGAGTGTCCGGATGATCGTGAACGCCTCTTCGAAGCGGCTGATCCGGTGGTCGTACGGGAAGCCGAAGGCCGCATACTCGGTCTCATTCCAGCCCGCGCCCAGGCCCACGATCAGCCGGCCGCCGCTGATCTCATCGACCGTGGCGG
>JBBRIV010000023.1:0-18489 GCA_038220425.1 Candidatus Limnocylindrales bacterium | reverse complement strand
GACGAGGAGCTCGGCGTCTTTGAGCCGATCCCGCCCAACCCGCCCCGGCCCGCGCGCGAGGCCGAGTTCTACACCCACCGCGACGGCGAGATGTTCCGGAACCTGGGACCCCCGCACCCGGCCACCCACGGCGTGCTCCGGGTGGTCCTCAAGATCGACGGCGAGAAGGTGGTCGACCTCGATCCGGTCCTCGGCTACCTCCATCGCGGCGTTGAGAAGCTGTGCGAGAACGCCGACTACCACCAGGCCATCTGCTACACCGACCCGCTCGAGTACATCAGCTCGCTGTTCTGCGAGTGGTCGCCGGTGATGGCCTTCGAGAAGCTCCTCGACGTGCAGGTGCCGCGCCGGGCCGAATACATCCGGGTGCTGGCCGGCGAGCTCAACCGGATCGCCAGCCACGCCCTGTTCATGGGCTGGTTCGCCCTGGACCTGGGCGGCCTCACCCCGATCCTGTGGAGCTTCATCGAGCGCGACGAGATCGTCGAGATGCTGGCCGCCCTGACCGGGCAGCGGATGCTCTTCAACTACTTCCGGATCGGCGGCGTCAACGGCGACCTGAACCACGAGTTCATGAGCCGGCTGGGCGCCTGGATGAGCAAGGCCACCCACCAGATCAACTCGAACCAGGCCCTCCTCAACGAGAACGAGATCTTCATCCGGCGAGCCCGTGGCCTGGGCGTGATCGACACGGCCACGGCCCTCCAGATGTGCATGACCGGCCCCAACCTGCGGGCAACCGGGGTGCCCTTCGACGTCCGCCGGGCCCATCCCTACAGCATCTATCCCGAACTCGAATTCGATATCCCGTCGCGGACCGAGGGCGACTGCCTGGCCCGCTACCTGCTCCGGATGGACGAGATCAAGCAGAGCCTGCGGATCATCGACCAGTGCCTCAACGAGATGCCCGATGGACCGATCATGGCCAAGCTGCCCCGGCTGATCCGACCCCGGCCGGGCCGGGCCTACGCGGCGATCGAGGGCCCCCGCGGCCAGTACGCCACTTACGCGATCAGCGACGGCACGGACCAGCCGTTCCGGATGCGCATCCACGACCCCAGCTTCATTCACCTCCAGTCGGTCGGGCTGCTCACGCCGGGCAACCTGATCGCCGACACGATGGCGATCATGGCCTCGCTCGACCCGATCATGGGCGGGGTGGACAAGTAGATGGCCATGGTTGGACGAACCTGGGACCGGCTCACGATTCCGGGCAAGATCCTGGCGATCGTGATCCCGCTGGGGGCCATCCTGACCGCCGGCCTGGCCCTCCTGATCGCCCTGATCGGGGGCGCGCTGGTCCAGTTCCTGGGCGACAACCTGCCCCTCGTCCGGTTCGTCGTGGCCGCCACGATCGTGCTCCTGATGACCGTTCCGAGCGCCTTCCTGATCATATTCATGGAGATGAAGGTGATCGCCCTGATGAACCTGCGTTACGGCCCGGACCGGGTCGGTCCGTTCGGCTCGGCCCTGTCGGTGGTCCACGGCCTGAAGGTCCTGATGAAGGAAGACTTCACCCCGACCGGGGTGGACGTGCCGGTGTTCACCCTGGCCCCGGTCGTCGTCTACATGTCCAGCGTGATGTCCCTGCTGGTCCTGCCTTTCGCGCCGGGCCTGTTCGGCCAGGACTTCAACATCGGCCTGCTGTACTTCTTCGCGATGGGCGGCCTGACCGTAGTCGGCCTGCTGATGGCCGGCTGGTCCAGCTTCAACAAGTACTCGCTGCTGGGCGGCCTGCGCTCGGCGGCCCAGGTGATCAGCTACGAGATCCCGCTGATCCTGAGCGTGGCCGGAGTGGTCCTGCTGGCCGGCACGATGAGCATCAACAAGATCGTCCTGGGCCAGTCCGGCAACTTCCTGGACTGGTACATCTGGCGCCAGCCGCTGGCCTTCATCATCTTTTTCATCGCCGTCACCGCCGAGGCCAATCGGACTCCGTTCGACCTCACCGAGGCCGACTCGGAGATCGTGGCCGGCTTCGCGACCGAGTACTCGGGGATGCGCTTCGGCTTCTTCTTCTTCGCCGAATACGTCAACGTGTTCATCGCCTCGGGCCTGACCGTGGCCCTCTTCCTGGGCGGCTGGAATGCGCCGTTCAACTGGCCCTGGCCGGTAACCGTTGGCCTGGATCCGGGTGGCCTGGGCATCGGCCTGCTGATCCTGCTGGCCGTCGGGCCACCGCTGGCCGTGGTCGTCCTGGGCCTGCCCTTCTACCTGCTCAACAGCGCCACGAAGTTCTGGCAGGCCCTGATCATCGGCTTCGTCCTGTTCAACCTGCTGGCCGTCGGGGCCGTCCTTGGCCTGGCCTTCCTGAGCTTCGACTGGGTCGTCGGCGTGCTCTGGTTCATGGGCAAGACCTACGTCTTCGTGTTCACCTTCGTGTGGATGCGGGGCACCCTGCCCCGGGTCCGGATCGACCAGCTGATGGGCTTCGCCTGGAAGTGGCTGCTGCCGGCCTCCCTGCTCAACCTGTTCGTGACCGCGTCGGCCGTCCTGGTCCTGAATCGATGAGGGCCGCCTGATGAGCCTGATCCCAGGCCTGGGCATCGTCCGGGGCATGAGCCTGACCCTGCGCCGGTTCTTCCAGCCCAAGGTCACCCACCTCTACCCGGAGATGCCGGCCGAGATCCCACCCAAGTTCCGGGGCCGGCTACAGCTCCTGTACGACGAGCACGGCACGCTCAAGTGCGAGACCTGCTTCCAGTGCGCCCAGGCCTGCCCGATCGAGTGCATCGACATGGGCGGGGTGGACTCCAAGGGCCGCTACGCCGTCCATTGGGGTGCATCCGAGACCTACGGCGAACGCCGCGAGGAATCGGCCCTGCGCCGCTCCGGTCGAACGGTGCCCGACGCCGCCTACGAGCACTGGAGCTCGGTGGACCTGGGCCTGGTCGACGCGATCCTGCACGACGCCGATCACGATCCCAAGCGCCTGCTCGAGATCCTGGCCGCCACCCAGGCGGCCTACGGCTACCTGCCGGTCGCGGCCCTCAAGCGGATCAGCTTCGGGACGGGCACCTGGTACGCGATGGTCTACGGCACGGCCAGCTACTACGACAACTTCCGGTTCCAGCCCCCGGCCACGACCGACGGCGCTGCCAGCGGTCGTGGCCAGGTCGAGGCCGACTACCTGGCCGCGATCGGGCGGCCCAACTGACATGACCAGCCTGCTCAAGACACCGGCGGCCTGGCCCCGGCCCCTGCTGGGCAAGGCCTCGGCCGCCGATCCGGTCGACCTCGACGCCGCTGTCAAGGCAGGCGCGTTCGACGGCCTGAAGAAGGCCGTCCGAACCCTGGCTCCGGCGGGTGTCGTGGCCGAGATCCGGGCGTCGGGGCTGCGCGGCCGAGGCGGCGCGGGCTTCCCCACCGCCGACAAGTGGCAGGTTGCGGCAGCCACCCCGGCCGACCGGCGCTACGTGGTCGCCAA
This sequence comes from Candidatus Limnocylindrales bacterium, assembly GCA_038220425.1. Classification (GTDB taxonomy): domain Bacteria; phylum Chloroflexota; class Limnocylindria; order Limnocylindrales; family CSP1-4; genus Palsa-1033. The sequence goes on along the minus strand of JBBRIV010000023.1, from coordinate 15,062 downwards.
CGGCTACGGCGCCGATCCGGCCGTCCGGACCGATGCGCTCCTCATGGAGATGAATCCGTACGGCCTGATCGAAGGCGTGGCGATCGCCGCCTGGGCGATCGGCTCCGACAGCGCGATCATCGCCGTGCGAGCCACCGAGACCGAGGCGATCCGGCGGCTCGAAGCCGCCATCGGGGCCGCCGAGGAGGCCGGCTTCATCGGAGCCGATGTGCTCGGCTCGGGTCGCGAGCTGATGGTCGAGGTCCGGCCGGTCCAGGGTGCCTACATGCTGGGCGAGGAAACTGTTCTGCTCAAAGCCCTCGAAGGCAAGCGCGGCCAGCCCGAGCAGCGCCCGCCCCATCCCGCCGAGCGGGGCCTGTTTAGCCGTCCGACGGTCGTCCAGAACATCCAGACGCTCGTCCTGGCGGCGTGGATCCTGCGCGAGGGCGCGGCCGCGTTCCGGGCGATCGGCAGCCCCGATGCGCCGGGCACGATCCTGGTCCAGGTTCGCGGGACGGCCGGTTCGGGCATTGCCGAGGTTCCCCTGGGCACGCCCCTGCGGGTCATCCTGGAACTGGCCGGCAAGAACGCGGCGGCACCCAGGGCGCTCCTCGTCGGCGGCCCATCGGGTGGGATTCTGCCCGCCGAGCTGCTCGACACGCCCTATTCGTTCGCCGAGTTGCGGGCCATTGGCGCCCACGTCGGATCGGGCTCGATCGTGGCCACCGGGACCAATGCCGACGTCCTGGAGCTGGCCGAGCTGCTCACCCGGTTCTGCGCCGGCGAAGCCTGCGGCAAGACCATCCCATGCCGGATCGGAACCCGTCGGCTGGAGGAGATTGCAACCCGGATCAACGCGGGAACACCCCGCCCAACCGATGCCGACCTGCTCGTGGAACTGTCGGCCGACATCGTGGCCAGCGCCCTGTGCGACCACGAGCGACTGACGACACTTCCCCTGTCGAGCGTGATGCGATACTTCCGACCCGAGCTGGATGCGAAGCTCCAGCCCGTCGCGGAGCACACTGCCGGCCGGCAACGGATCGCCGTTGCCGACGGTGAACGGCGCACTGAGGCCCCCACCGCATGACCGACCTGATCACGCGCCCCGCCCCGCCCGAGCAGACCCTGTCCGAACGCCTGCTCACGACCCAGGCGCCCCAGCGCCCCCAGTCGACGCCGGTGATCCGGGTGGAGGTCGACGGCCGGCTGGTCGAGGGCCGGGAGGGCCAGACCATCCTGGAGGTCTGCCGCGACAACGGGATCGAGATCCCCACCCTGTGCTACGAGCCCAAGCTGCCCGGCTTTGGCGCCTGCCGGATGTGCGTCGTCGAGGTCGAGGGCGAGGAGCACCCGCCCATCTCGTGTTCGCGCGAGGCCGAGACGGGCATGAAGGTGTCGACCCAGAGCGAGCCGGTACGCCGCCTGCGGGCGACCAACCTGGAGCTGATCTTCAGCGACCACAACGCCTACTGCCTGCCGCCCTGCCAGAACAAGTGCCCCAGCCACATCGACATCCCGGGCTTCCTCAAGCAGAACGCGGAAGGCAACTGGCGGGAATCAAGCCGGATCTTCAAGCGCACGATCCCGTTCCCCTCCGTCCTCGGCCGGGTCTGCCCGGCGCCCTGCGAGGAGCACTGCCGGCGCGACGAGGTCGACGAGGCAATCGCCATCCGGGACAGCCACCGCTACGCCGGCGACCAGGTCCTCAAGGCGATGCTCAACGACGGGATCGACCCGCCCGTCCCGTTCGAGGTCCAGCCCAAGACCGGCCGGCGGGTGGCCGTCATCGGGTCCGGTCCGGCCGGCATGTCGGCTGCCTACTACCTGCTGATCGCCGGCCACGAGGTGACCGTCTTCGAGCGCGACGGCGCGCCGGGCGGGATGCTCCGCTACGGCATCCCCCAGTACCGCCTGCCCAAGGTGGAGGTGCTCGAGGCTGAGTACGAGAGCGTCACCAGGCTGGGCGGCCGGATCGAATGCAACCAGGCCCTTGGCCGCGACTTCAGCCTGGACGACCTCCAGGGCCAGGGCTTCGATGCCGTCCTGGTCGCGATCGGCTGCTACGACACGAACAAGCTGGGGATCCCCAACGAGGACGCCGACGGCGTGCTCGATGGCCTCGAATACCTCCAGACGGCCACCCTGGGGCTGCCCTATCCCGGTCACGCCGGCAAGCGCATCGTGGTCATCGGCGGCGGCTTCACCTCGATGGACTGCACCCGGACGTCGGTTCGCCAGGGAGCGGCCGAGGTGACCCTGGTCTACCGCCGGGACATGAAGGACATGCCCGCCTCGGATGAGGTCCACGAGGCCATCGAGGAGGGTGCAACGGCCATCTTCCAGGCCGCGCCCACGCGGGTCCTGGTCGGCCCCGACGGCAAGGTCAGCGGGGTCGAGTTCATCCGCAACAAGCTGGGCGAGCCGGACGCATCCGGCCGCCGCCGGCCGGAACCTGCCCCGGGCACCGAGTTCTCGATCGAATGCGACAGGGTCCTCCTGGCGATTGGCCAGGGCCCCGACCTCAGCTGGTTCGGGCCGGGCTCGGACGGACTGACCGCCACCAAGCAGCGCCGGCTGAAGGCCGACGCGGTGACCTTCGAGACCGGCCGGCCGGGCGTCTTCGGGACGGGCGACGTCCGGATCGGGGCAGCCACCGTGGTGGCCGCGATTGCCGAGGGACGGCGCAGCGCGTACGCCGTCGACGCCTTCGTCAAGGGCCTCGACCTGTCCGCCCTCAAGACTCGCCAGACGCTGGCCGAGCCACAGCCCGAGTTCCTGTCGATCGTGCCCTTCACCAGCGAGGTCAAGGAACCGCGCTACCGGCTCAAGGCGATGGACGCCGAGCTGCGCAACCACAGCTACGTCGAGTACGAGATCCCGTATACCCGGGCCGAGGCGGTCGCCGAGAGCACCCGCTGCCTGCAGTGCACCTGCGAGGCGATCGGCTTCTGCGACCTGCGCCGGTTGGGGATCGAGTACGGCACGACCCTGCCCACCCTGGAGCCGGGCTTCCATGCCGGGGCCGGCTACCGAAGCGTCTCCGAGAATCGCTTCACCGGGACCAACCACGACTACATCCGGGATGACAGCCACGCCTTCATCCTGCGCGAGCCGTCGCGCTGCATCGACTGCGGCCGGTGCGCCCAGGTCTGCTCGGAAGTGGTCGGCGCGGCCTGCTACGACTTCATGCGGATCGGCTTCGACACGCTCGTCACCACTCCCCTCGACATGAGCCTCAACGACTCGCCCTGCGTGTCCTGCGGACGGTGTGCCGAGACCTGCCCGACCGGCGCCCTGATGCCCAAGCCGCGCGTCCTCCAGAAGTACGAGGTCGACGAAAGCCGGTGCATCCTGTGCGGCATCTGCGTCGACGCCTGCCCGTACGACGCGCTGCGCGACGGCGGCGACTTCGAGCTGGCCCACGCCAGCCGCCAGGAACCCACGATTGACCTGATGGCCCTGGCGATGGTCGATCGCGAGACCGAGATGACCTACATCCGGCGCGAACGCGACTGGCTGGACCGGGCCCGGGCAGACGGCCGGATCGTGGATCCGGGCCGGCTCCTGCCCATGCTGCCGGCCGGGATCGTGGCCGACCTGGGGACGTCGCCGGGCAACGGCAGCGGTCACAGCAATGGTCACGCCCACAACAAGTAGCTGATCCGGGACGGAGGGTCGGGCGGGGTACCGATCCGGTCGCCCACAAGAGGGAGAGAGGAGTCGCGTGGCGATACCGGACGCGTTGCCGTTCATCAACCTGCGCTGGGACGACCTGCTCTTCCTGATCCTGAGCGGGGTCATGGTCGGCTCGGCCCTGCTCGTCGTGACCCTCCGCGACATCATCCGCTGCGGCCTGGCGATGATGGTCAGCTTCGCCGCCCTGGCCGGCCTGTACGTGGAGATCGGCGCGCCGCTCGTGGCCGCGGCCCAGGTCCTGGTCTACATCGGGGCGATCAGCGTCCTGGTCCTGTTCGCGATCATGCTCACCCAGACCAAGGCGGCCCCCGCCCGGCTGGTCTTCCAGACCCAGGCCCTGCCGGCCGCGATCGCCGCCGGGGTGCTGGCCGTGCTGATCGCACTGACCGTGGGCGCCACCAACTGGAATGCCGTCTCGGCGCCGATCCGGACCGGCACGGCGATCCTGGCCAAGGTCCTGTTCGACCAGTTCGTGCTGCCCTTCGAGATCGTCAGCGTGCTCCTGCTGGCGGCCGTGATCGGCGGGATCTTCCTGGCCAAGCGCGAAGCCGGTGACTCGATATGAGCCACTCGCTCGACGCCTACCTGATCCTGGCCGGAATCCTGTTCTCGATCGGCACCTTTGGCTTCCTGGCCCGGCGTAACGCGATCAGCATGCTCATGTCGATCGAGCTGATGCTCAACGCGGTCAACCTGACCATCCTGGCCTTCGGCGCGTTCATCCCGGCGCTCAAGGTGCAGGGCTCGGTGATCGCCCTGATCGTGCTGGCCGTAGCCGCTGCCGAGGCGACGGTCGGGCTGTCGATCGTGATCGCGATCTACCGCAACAAGAAGACGCCCCTCGTCGACGAGTACGACACGATGCGCGACTAGGCCGCCGACGATGCCCTACGACACGTTCATCCCGCTGATCGCGATCCTGCCCATCTCTGGCTTTGCCTTCACGGCCCTGTTCGGCCGGCGCCTGCAGGCCGAGTTCGGCAAGGCCGCCGCCAGCGCCGTGCCGATCGCGATGGTCTTCCTGGCCTGGGCGATGGCGATGATCGTGGCCGCCGGCGCCATCACTGGCGCCGCCCCGTTCGGTGAGCATGGCCACGGCGTGTCGTTCTGGGAATGGATCCCGGCCGGCCAGTTCACGGTCACGGCGGGCTTCTACGTCGATGCCCTGACGGCCTGCCTGCTGATCGTGGTGACCACGATCGGGCTGCTCGTCCACATCTACTCGGTCGGCTACATGAGCCATGACGAGGGCTACTGGCGCTTCTTCACCTACCTCAACCTGTTCATGTTCTCGATGCTCCTGCTGGTCCTGGCCGACAACTTCCTGGTGGTTTTCATGGCCTGGGAGCTGGTCGGGCTGAGCAGCTACCTGCTGATCGGCTTCTGGTTCTCCCGGCGCAGCGCCGCCCTGGCCAGCAAGAAGGCGTTCATCGTCAACCGGGTCGGGGACGTGGGATTCATCCTGGGGATCATGCTGATCTGGGTGACCCTGCACACCCTCAACGTCCAGCAGGTGCTGGCGAACCTGGGCGGCATCGACCACACCACGATCAGCTGGATCGCCCTGCTCGTGCTGTGCGGTGCCGTGGGCAAGAGCGCCCAGTTCCCGCTGCACGTGTGGCTGCCCGACGCGATGGAGGGCCCGACCCCGGTCAGTGCCCTGATCCATGCCGCGACGATGGTCAATGCCGGCGTGTACCTGGTCGCCCGGACCAGCCCGATCTTCGCCCACGCCCCGGAGATCATGGTGGTGGTGGCCGCGATCGGGACGTTCACGGCGATCCTGGCCGCCTCGATCGCGTTCACCCAGACCGACATCAAGCGGGTCCTGGCCTACTCCACCCTGTCCCAGCTGGGCTACATGTTCGCGGCCCTGGGAGTGGGGGCATGGACCGCCGCGATCTTCCACCTGATGGCCCACGGCTTCTTCAAGGGGCTCCTGTTCCTGGATTCGGGCTCGGTGATCCACGCCGTCCACGACGAGCAGGACATGCGCAAGATGGGCGGCCTGTCCAAGAAGATCCCGATCACCTACTGGACGATGCTGATCGGCTCGGTCGCGATCTCCGGGATTCCGCCGCTGGCCGGCTTCTTCAGCAAGGACGAGATCCTGGGCGAGGCGTTCAAGAACGGCTTCCTGTGGGTGTGGGCCGTTGGCTTCCTGGTCGCCGGGATGACCGCCTTCTACATGTTCCGGTTGATCGGCCTGACCTTCTGGGGCGAGAGCCGGGTGGACCCTGCGGTCGAACCCAAGATCCACGAATCGGGCCGCTGGATGACCGTGCCCCTGCTCATCCTGGCGATCCCCACCGTCCTGATCGGGCTGTTCCTGGGCCTGCCCTTCGGGGCCAGCCGGCTGCAGGGCTGGCTGGAGCCGGTGTTTGCGCCGGCCGTGGGCCTGGCCAACCGGGTCGAGCAGCCGTTCGCCCTGTTCGGGATCGACGGCGTGCTGATCCTGGCCAGCGTGACCGTCGCGGCCGTCGGGATCGCCCTGGCCTGGCGCTGCTTTGGGGTGGACCTTGGTCCGCTCAAGTCGAAGGCCCGGCTGGGCAGCGTCACGGCCATGGTCAACGCCAACGGGGCGACCCGCTTCCTGTATCGAGCCTCGCTCAACAAGTGGTGGTTCGACGACCTGAATGACCTGCTGTTCATCCGGATCGGCGGGCGAATCGCCTACGGCCTGTGGTGGTTCGACCGGAACATCGTGGATGGTGCGGTCAATGGCACGGGCCGGGTCGTGAGTTCGGCCGGCGGCAACCTCAGCCGGATCCAGACCGGGCGCGTCCAGAACTACGCCCTGGGCATCGCCGTGGGCCTGATCGTGATGGCCGGCGCTTACCTCGTCATTGCCGGCAGCCGATGAACATCGCCGACGTGCCGCTGATCAGCCTGATCACGTTCACGCCCTTCGTGGGCGCCCTGGTGATCGCCTTCCTGCCGCGCAGCCAGCCCGGTGCCATCCGGATCACGGCCCTCGTCTTCGCCCTGATCTCGTTCGGCCTGTCGCTGCTCCTGCTGGTGGGCTTCAACCCGGCCAGCCCAACCTTCCAGTACCAGGAGGTCCACGACTGGATCCCCGTCTTCGGGATCCAGTACAAAGTGGGCATCGACGGGCTGTCGGCGCTGCTCGTGGTCCTGACCACGACCCTCAGCTGGATCAGCATCCTGGCCTCGTTCCGACCGATCAAGGAACGGCTCAAGGAATACATGATCTCGTTCCTGATCCTCGAGGTTGGCCTGATCGGCGTCTTCGTGGCCCTGGACCTGTTCCTGTTCTACATCTTCTGGGAAGTCGTGCTGGTCCCGATGTACCTGATCATCGGGATCTGGGGCGGCGCCAACCGGATCTACGCCACGATCAAGTTCGTCCTGTACACCCTGGTTGGCTCGCTCCTGATGCTGGTGGCGATCCTGGCCACGGCCTTCACCTACCAGGGCGCCACCGGGTCGTGGGTGGGGGCCTTCGACTTCGTGACCCTCCAGCACTACGCGGCCACGGCGGGCTTTGCAAGTGGCCTGCAGGTGTTTGCCTTCCTGGCCTTCTTCCTGGCCTTCGCGATCAAGGTCCCGATGTTCCCGTTCCATACCTGGCTGCCCGACGCCCACGTCGAGGCGCCCACGGCCGGTTCGGTGATGCTGGCCGCGGTCCTGCTGAAGCTGGGCGCCTACGGCTTCATCCGCTTCGCCCTGCCCATCTTCCCGGCGGCGGCCAAGGCCTTCGGGCCGATGATCATCGGGCTGAGCCTGATCGCGATCATCTACGGCGCGATCGTGGCCCTGGTCCAGCCCGACTGGAAGAAGCTGATCGCCTACTCGTCGGTGACCCACATGGGCTTCGTGACCCTGGGCATCTTCATCTTCCAGGAGCAGGGCCTGCAGGGCGCGATCCTCCAGATGATCAACCACGGCCTGATCACCGGCGGACTGTTCCTGGGTGTCGGGGTGATGTACGAACGGGCCCACGACCGAACGATCGCCAAGTACGGGGGCCTGGCCGGGCGCGCCCCGGTCTATGCCGCGACCTTCGGCTTCTTCACCTTCGCCAGCGTGGGCCTGCCGGGGCTGTCGGGCTTCGTCGGCGAGTTCCTGGTCCTGCTCGGCTCGTTCGCCTACAACCCGCTGGTCGCAGCCATCGCCACCTTCTGCATGATCCTGGCGGCGGGCTACCTGCTGTACATGTTCCAGCGGATCTTCACCGGCGACCTGTCCGACTTCCTGCGCGGCCTGGGCAACCACCTGACCGACATCAGCCCCATCGAGATGCTGACCTTCGTGCCGCTGGCGACCCTGATCGTGGTCTTCGGCCTGTTCCCGGGCCTCCTCCTGCACATGATCCAGGGCACCGTGACATCCGTGGTCAGCGAGCTCCAGGCCGTGTCCGCCATCCACGTGTTCCCGTGGCAGTAGTGCAGCGCCGAGCGACCCATGACCTGGGCTGACGTTTCCACAATTGCGCCGCTGGCCGCGGCGATCTTGCTGGCTGGGCTGGTGATCGTCACCGACATCGTCCTGCCCGGCCGGCGGGTTCCCGCCCTGGTCGTGTCGTTCGTGGGTCTGGCCGTGGTAGCCGGTTTGGCGATCGCAGTCGGCGCGCATCCGGGCACCGCTTTCGCCGGCGCCTACCGGGTCGACGACCTGACCACCTACCTCGACGTGCTGTTCGTGGCGATCATCGCCCTGACCCTGATGTTCGCCCCGGACTACCTCGAAGCCCGGGACCTGCCCCTGCCCGAGTTCGCCGCGGTGCTGATCTTTGCGTTGAGTGGAGTGATGCTGATCTCGGCCTCGGGCGACCTGCTGGTCCTGTTCCTGGGCCTGGAGCTGATGGTCCTGCCCGGCTACCTGCTGGCCGGCTTTGCCAAGCGCGACGCCCTGTCGACCGAGGGCGCGATCAAGTACTTCCTGCTCGGTTCGTTCAGCTCGGCCATCTTCCTGTTCGGGCTGGCCTTCGTGTGGGGCCTGACCGGGACGACCCGGATCGACGGCGTGGCCGCTGCCCTCAAGACGATCGTGGCGGGCGCCACACCGTTCAGCCCGGGCCTGGCGATGGGCCTGGCCTTCCTGACCACCGGGGTAGCCTTCAAGATCGCCGCCGTGCCCTTCCACTACTGGACGCCGGATGCCTACCAGGGCTCACCGACGCCGGTCACGGGCTACCTGTCGGTCGTGCCCAAGGTGGGCGCCTTTGCCCTGATCCTGCGCCTGTTCGTGGGTGCCCTGGGGCCGCTCAGCCCGGACTGGGACATCGTGATCGTCCTGCTGGCGGCGGCCACGATGACCCTGGGCAACCTGGTGGCCCTCACCCAGGACAGCGTCAAGCGGATGCTGGCCTACTCGTCGATCGCCCACACCGGCTACATGCTGATCGGCCTGGCCGCCTGGTCCAGCCCCAACTCGCGGATCGACGGTCTCGAAGGGCTGCTGTTCTATGGGGCCGCCTACGCCTCCATGAACCTGGGCGCGTTCGCCGTGATCGCCGCGATCCAGCGCCGGACGGGGATCTCCAGCCAGCTCGAGTCCTTCGCCGGGCTGGGCCGCCGGGCGCCCTTCCTGGCGATCCTGATGACCCTCTTCCTGCTGTCGCTGACCGGGATCCCGCCAACTGTCGGCTTCTTCGCCAAGGCCTACATCATCCTGGCCGCGGTACAGGCCGGCGGACTAGCCGGGATCCTGGCCGTGATCGCGGTGCTGAATGCCGCGGCGGCGGCGTTCTACTCCCTGCGGGTGGTGGTTTACATGTTCATGCGCGAGCCGCACGGCGAGCCGGCCCCGATCGTCCTCGGCCGGCTGATGCGACTGGGCCTGGTGATCACGGCCGTGCTCACGATCGTCTTCGGGCTGATCCCCGGACTCCTGCTGCCCATCGTGGGCAACGCCGCGAGGGCGCTGACGCTCTAGGGGTTTCGCGGCGGGTTCTGCGCGGTTCCGCGGGCGGCGGCGGCCGGGCGCTGTGCCGGGTTCGGGCCTCGCCTCAGGCCTTATCCCAATCGGTTCCGGCTGCATGGACGCGCTGAGCGCAGCGAGCAGCCTTAGGGCGCAAACCACTGTCCAGGACGGGCTTCGACCCGGTCTCTCAACGTCCCGCCTGCACGTTCTCACGCACGAGACGGTCTCGACCCAGGTGGTTCCCGGCCCGGCGGAACCCTTAGGGCGGCCCCATCAGCTCGAAGCGACCATGCACCCGGAATCGTTTAGGACTGGCAGCCCCGACGGGCAGGTTAGCCCGGCTCGTGCTCGGTGCATGAGCATTCCCAGGGCAAGAACTGCCTGAGGACCATGAGCGAACCCAGTTCGGGGTCCAGCGCTGTCGCATCGCTCCGCCGACAGCCACATTCGAGCTGAGCCAGCGGCGGACCCGAGAAGGACCGGCCTGGACGGGCATGCTTGAGACCCCCATTGCCCAAGGAATGCTCATGCACCAAGCACCGGTGCCCTCACGGTCGAATCCAAGGCGGCGCCCAGGCATTGGTCAGTTGACGCCCTCGACATTGGCCGCGACGATCGGACGATGAAGAAGCGGGACGCGATCGGTCAGCTGCTGTCGGCGACGAACGAGAAACGCCGCTACAAGCTGATCGGGGAATGGATTGCAACTGATCCCGATGTCGCGCTGGCGCAGAGCATCCGGCTCCTGGGCGACGCAGATGCATTGGCTCGGACGCTCGCTGCCGATAGCCTCGGCCAACTGGTGCAACTCCACCGGGATTGGGCGGCCAGGATTGGCGATGTCCTGATCCCCCGCCTTGCAAGCGAGAACAACGCCGATGCACTGCAGTCCGTCGTCGCTGCCCTCGGACATGCGGGCGACGAGCGGGCGAGGCCTTCAATCGTTGTGCACTCGTCGCACCTCGCCGTCGATGTGCGATTCGCTGTGGCCTGGGCGTTGCCTTCAGTCGGCTTGGATGAGTCGGCCCTCGCCGCACTTCGGCAACTCAGCCGCGACCTGGACGAAGACGTCCGCGACTGGGCAACGTTCGGGCTGGCCGAGAGCAAAGCCCACGACACCGCCACCATCGAGGCACTGGCGGGCCGAACCGAAGACGAGCATTACGACACCCGATGCGAGGCAATCCTGGGCCTCGCCACGCGGCACGATCCGCGGGCGCGAGCGCTTGTCGACCGCGAGCTGGCCCAGCCGATGGTCGGCGAGCTGATCAGAGAGGCGGACGCGGCGTTGAACGCCTGGCTAACTCCAAAGGAGCGGCGGCCACGCCTCCCGGGTCGCACACAGCGCAAATGAGGATCCCCGCGGCGGTCGCCTCTCACGTCAGGCACTCGGCCCCACCGGGGCTCAGCCGGCGCGCTCGAGGAGAGTCGCCAGGGCGGACAGCAGGTGTGCCGCGTCACGGGGAGAATCGAGCATCACGTCGGCGGCGGCGAGGACTTCGGGCGGCGTCGCGACCCGGTCATGGACGCCAACGCTGAGCCCAGCCAACAGGCGGCCCTCGGCTCGCGCGGCGCTGACCACCGAGAAGCCCTCGGCGTCCCCGCGATCGTCGCCCAGTAACAGCACGGACGAAGGCCGAAGCTCGTCGAGGAGCCTGGCCGTCGCGGCTCGCTTGCCGCCGGCGCCGGCCGGGCGGAGCTCGACATTCAGGCGGCCGTCGAAGCGTTCAAGCTCGGTGCTGCCGGCCAGCCCGTCTTCGACGGCCTGACCCACCCGCTGGCCGGCCTCGACCCAGTCGGGCGCCTGGCGAAAGTGGAATCCCACCGACGGGCCCTTCAACTCGACGAACAGCCAATCAGGCTCACCCAGCGCCGTCGCGACGTGGCGACCGAGTCGAGCCGCCGGTCCGTCGGTCAGACCCACCGAACCTTCGGCCACCAGCCGTTCGACCCGGCCGCGACGGGCCAACGAGAACGTCTCGAGGCCGTGATTGCCGACGTAGCGCAGTCCGCCCACTCGAACCCGCGGACCGATATCGATCAGGGCGCGGCCGGTCAGGATCGCCACGCTCAGTCGTTCCGGATGGGCCTCGCTGAAGCGGGCCAGCCGGCGCAGCGCCCGGCGAGCGAGCGGCTCGATCACTGCCCCCATCGGATCGAGGTCGATCTCGGCGATCGTCCCGTCGAAGTCGGTGACCACGAGGATCCGTCCGGGCGGTGCCGCCACGCGGGCGGCCAAGGCACGGATCGAGCTCACGGGCTGTGGCTGGGGCTCGGAGGCGGGCTGGTCGATGCGCTCGGTGTGGGCGAGGGACTCGGGCTGGCCGTGGCCGTCGGTGATGGCACGGGGCTAAGGCTGGGCGTCGGCACCGGACTCGGGCTCGGCGACGGCACGGGACTCGGCGACGGAGCCAGGCTGGGCAGGACCGGGGTTGCCGCAACGTGGGTCTGGGTCGGCGCGAGGGCCACAACGACCACGACCCCCGCCAATCCGCTGACGAGACCGGCCAGCAGGGCAAGGGTCACCAGAATCCGGGTCGACATCGCGCGGAGCGTACCAGTACCACGGGCCCGGAGCGGGCGGCCCGCGTCCACGCTAGGATCGCCCGGCGATGGAGACCTACAGCATGCTTCGGCGTCGGATCGCGTCCGCGTTGCTCACCGCCTTCGGCGTCGTCCTGATCGCCGCCGGGCTGATGACCTACATCCAGCCGGTCGCGGCGGCGCCACTGGGCTCAGCCGGTCCGAGTGCCTCGGCCGATTCCTCCGCTGCGCCCAGTCTCGCGCCGGGGGTCACGCCCGGACCGAGCAGCTCGGTAACACCCGCGCCGGCCGCCGCGCGGGTCGCCACCCGGGTCGTGGTCCCGGCCCTCAGGATCGACCTGCCGGTGATCCTCCAGCCGGGCACAGCCGACTCGTTCCCGCCGTGCAATGTGGCGATGTACATCAAGCAGCTCCATCAGCCCGGCCAGGCGGGCGCAACCTATCTGTACGCCCACGCCCGCACGGGCATGTTCCTGCCGATCCTGACCGCCTCCCAGACGAACAACGGCCGGTCGATGATCGGGATGCTGGTGGAGGTCTACACCAGCGACAATTTCGAATTCCTGTACGAGGTGGTGGCCGTCCATCGCCACATCACGGACCTGGATTCGGCTTTTGCCACGACCGACGAGACGCTCTGGCTGCAGACCTCGGAAGGGCCTCGGGGCACCGTCCAGAAGGTCCAGGTGATTGCCAAGCCACTCAGCGTCAATCCGGCAGCTCCGGCGGCAGCTCATCCAAAGGCAAACCCGATCGCCTGCCAGTAGCGCCGGAACCAAGGGCCAGGCCGGCCGGGATGGCGATCACCACGAAGACGGCCGCGACCAGGAAGAGCCCGACCATGATCCGGGCCGCCTCGCCCGACGCCCACGTCTCGAGCGCCCCGACCACCAGCGGATCGTGCAGGTCGCGCGACTGGAGGGCGACCGGGATGTACTGGAGGTAGCCGCCCGGGGTGTTGTAGATCTGGTCGTGGAGTCGGTCGATCGTCGTTGAACCGTAGGCGGTCAGGACGGCCAGGCCGATCGCCATGCCGATCATCCGGGCCACCGTGACGGTGGCCGAGGCCACCCCGAAGGCCGCGGCCCCGGCTCGCTCCACGGCGGCAGTCGAACGGGCCGTGACCGTCAGGCCAAAGCCCAGGCCGAAGGTGGCCATGGCCAGACCGACCTCGACCAGTGTCGTCGACGGCGCCCAGCTCGACATGGCGACGAGTGCTCCGCCCGACAGGAGCAGGCCGCCGAGGGTGACCAGCCGGGGCGACAGCAGGCGTACGATGAAGCCCGAGGCCAGGGCACCGAGGGCGGTCGCACCGGCCAGCGACCCGAGCGCGACCTGCTGGTCGGCTGGTCCGCCGTACAGCACCCGGTCAACGAAGACCGCCCCACCGATGATCGCCGTGGCAAACGCGTAGCCGGTGAGCAGCGACACGATTGCCGCCGAGGCGAACACCCGGTCGCGCAGCAGGCGCACATCGAGGAACGGATCTGCGCGCCACAGGCCCAGCGCCGTGGCGATCACGAGGCCGATCAGCCCGGCGCCGATCAGCACGATCGAGGCCGTCAGCAACCCGCTGCCGATCAGGGTCACCCCGATCAGCAGTCCGCCCAGGCCCAGGGTGAAGGCGATGGCGCCGGGCAGGTCGATCCGGGTCGAACGACGGGGCGTATCCCAGCCACCTGTCGCGGCCCAGGCCAGGACCAGGGCGACCGCGCCGATCGGGACGTTCAGGTAGAAGACCCAGCGCCAGGCAGGGGCGAGCAGCGCCAGCAGCGGTCCGGCGCTGATCCCGTGGCTCGACAGGACCGTGGTCGGGTGGAACGAACCTAGGATGGCGGCCCCGGCAAAGGGCCCGGCGGCCATCCCCAGGAAGGTCAGGCCCCCGATCACGCCCAGGGCTCGCGGCCGGGCGGTCGCACCGTACAGGTGGGCGGCGGCCGCCGTTGCAACCGGCACGACGATTCCGCCGCCGAAGGCCTGGACGAGGCGGGCGGCGATGAGCTGGCCAAAGTCCTGGCTGGCTCCGGCCAGGGCGGACCCCAGGGTGAAGGCGGCGAGACCCACGAGGAGCAACCGCCGGGCACCCCACAGGTCGGCCAGTCGTCCGGCCAGGGGCATGGTCCCCACGTACACGAGGAGGTAGCCGTTGACCACCCACGAAGCCGTCCTGAGCTGGGTCCAGTCGGCCAGCCCGGTCACGATCGTGGGCAGGGCCACGGCCGTGATCATCAGCTCGAGACCGGTCAGGAAGACGGCCACCCCCAGGACCACCAGGAGCACCGCCCGATCGCGTCCGCTCATGGCTGTCATCGGTCCATGGTAAGGCGGGCCCGAAGCGGGGCCGTGGCGCCACCCGTCGATCGGCGCAGATCAGGGGCCGAGCAGGCTCCAGGTGACGCCGCCGTTGGTCGTCGCATACAGGCGCGAGTCGCCGGTCGTGGCGGTCCAGATTGCCCAGCCCATCGCCGGGTCGAGGAACTGGGCGCCGGCCAGGCTGGGCGTCGGCGGGCTGGCCGCGAGGGTGGTCCAGCTTGCCCCGCCGTTGCTGGTCGAGACGACCTTGGTGTCCTCGAGGGCGATCCAATGCTGCTGGTCGATGATCGAAACGTCCGGCGCGCCGGTTCCCGGCAGGTGCGAGATCCACGACCACGAGGCGCCGCCGTCGGTGGTCCGGTAGATCCGGGTGACGTTGCCGGTCAGGCCGCCCGAGAGGTCCAGGAAGCGGACCGGAACCAGCCCGTGCAGGACATCCGAGAAGACAGGCCGGCCAAACGACCGGATCGCGCCCGACATGCCCTGGGGAGCGACGAGGGCGCTGGGCTTCCAGGTCTTGCCGCCGTCCACGGTGAAGGACACGCCCGATCCAACCTTGCCGCCCACGATCACGCCGTCATTGACGGTGGTGAAGGCGAGCGTGCCCTCCACCCCATCGGAGCCCGAGCCAGTCGGCCGAT
>JBBRIV010000022.1:0-19171 GCA_038220425.1 Candidatus Limnocylindrales bacterium | reverse complement strand
AGGTGCCGGCGATCTCCCGATAGTCGCGCAGCTGGATGTCGACCAGGTGGTCCAGCCCGGCAGCCCGAACCCGCTCGGTGGCCAGGTCGTGCTGCTCCTGCGAGATCGTGATCGAGGTGACCCGGCAACCCAGCTCGCCGGCCGCGTACAGGGCGAAGCCACCCCAGCCCGATCCGATTTCCAGGACGTGTTTTGCCATCGCGGTCCCGTCGAGCAGCCCGGCGCCCTCGGCGATTCGGCGGTACTTGTTGCGCTGGGCATCGGCCAGCGACTGCTGAGGCGAGGCGAAGACCGCACTTGAATAGGTCATCGTCTCGTCAAGGAACAAGCGATAGAACTCGTTGCCCAGGTCGTAGTGGGCCGCGATGTTGCGCTTGCTCTGCGAGCGGGTGTTGCGCCGGAAGCGATGAGCGACGATCCGCCGGAGCTCGGCCGGAACCCGCCACCAGCCGGCCGACAGGGCCAGTGCCGAACGGTTGAGGGCCGCCACCCGGATCAGGGCGGCCAGGTCGGGACTGGTCCACAGGCCATCCATATAGGCCTCACCGGCGGCCGTCTCACCACCAAGCAGAATCCGGACGAGGGCGGCGCTGTCATGGATGTGGATCTCAGCATGTTCGCTGGAGCCCGGGTCGCCGAAGGATCGACGGCTGCCATCGGGCAGGACGACGGTCAGGCTGCCGGCCTGGATGCGCTCCACCGCGGCCATCCCAACCCGCCAGGCGAGCCGGGCCAGGATCGACTGGTTGATCGGGCGGACGGGCCCTGGGGCGGTCTGGGTGGTCATCGTGAAGCTGCTCCATGCCGGTGGAATTGGGCACCTCGCCGCCACAGGCGGAGGGCGTGCCAGTGGATCAGGGCGATCGTTCGCTGGGTGCTGAACGGGTGACGAACGAGCATTCGGGCGACGGTCCGGTCGCTCAGCGGCCGGCGTTGGAGATCCAGGCTGGTGTGGATCAGGAGTTCGCCGGCCTGGTCCTCGTTGATCGAGATCCGCAGCCGGCCGGGCTCGTCCCGGACCCGCACGGTGTATTGCCCGACCATGTCGATGAACGGCGAGACATAGAAGTCCTTGTCCATCGAGGCCACGAAGTCGCTCCCCTGGCCGGGCTGGCGAAGGGTGTAGAGGTGCCGTTCGAGATGAGTGTTGTGGACCTCGACGATGACCACCTCGAGCGAGCCCGAGGGGTCGCGGCAGAGGTAGAAGCTGGCCGGGTTGAAGACGTAGCCAAACACCCGCAGGTTGGTGATCAGGGTCAGCCGCCAGCCGGCGGGGTCGAGCCCCTCCGAGCGCAGGTGGGCGCGGACCGCCGCTCGCAGGTCGTGGGCCGGCGGCTCGAGGTGGTCCTCGTCACGGAACGACAGGACGTTCGGCCGATTCCGGCTGACCAGCCTGACCTTGCGCCCGACCAGGTCGAGCTCGTCCAGGTCCAGGGCTACGTAGAAGACGTCGTGCTCCAGGGCATACACGAATGGACGGGCGCGACGATGGCGGACCTTGCCCTCGAGCAGATGCGATCTCACGCCGCCCGCTCCTGCGCTTCGGCCGACAACGACGGTCGAGCCGACGACAGCAGCTGAGCCACCTCGAAGCCCGATCGGCAGCCGTCCTCGTGGAAGCCATAGCCAAGGTGGGCGCCGGCGAACCAGGACTGGCGGCGACCCTGGATGGCGCGCAGGGCAACCTGGGCATCGAGCGTCCGGGCCGTGTACATCGGGTGGCTGAAGGTGTGTTCCCCGAGTCGATGCCCGGGACCCACCCGATCCCCCGGGTTCATCGATACGAAGTAGTCGACGGAGCCGGGCAGGGCCTGGAGCCGGTTCATGTGGTAGGTCATCGTCAGCGCCTCGCCTGGACGGTGGCAGTCGGCCTGGTCGACGTTCCACGACGCCCACGCAGCACGCTGGCGGGGCAGCAATCGGCGGTCAGTGTGGAGCACGACCTGGTTGGTCGAGTATTCGAAGCCGCCCAGCGCGCCGCGCTCAACTTCGTCGGCATCGTCCAGCACGGCCAGGGCCTCGTCGGCATGGGTCGCCAGCACGACCGCATCGGCCCGCTCGGCCAGGCCGGCCCGGGTCCGGATCGTGACCCCCAGGTGGTCCCGGGTCAGCCCGACCACCGGATCGCCGGCGCGCACGCTGCCGGCGGGCAGAGCCGCCACGATCCTGGCGACGTATTCCATCGAACCGCCTCGAATCGTCCGCCACTGGGGCGCGTTGCCCAGGCCGATCAGGCCGTGCTGGTCCAGGAACCGGAGCAGGTAGTCGACCGGGAAGTCGAGGATCCGGTCTGGGGCCGTCGACCACACCGCCGCACTGATCGGTCGCAGGAAGTGGTTGGCGAATGCCGGGCCGAAGCCACTGTCGTCGAGGTAGTCGCCAAGGCTCAGCCGGGACCGGCTGGCGCTCGACGGGCCGGCGTTGTCCAGCCGCTGGCGGGCGTCCTGGTAGAAGCGCAGGGTGTCGGCCAGCATCCGCCAGTGGGCCGGGCTGAGGGCCGCCTCGGGCCGGGCGAAGAGGCCCCGGATCCCGCGCGAGCTGAAGGCCACGCCATGGGCTCGGCAGGCCGAGCCGAGCGACATGTCACTGGGCTGGGTCGGCACCCCGAGCTCGGCTAGGAGGGCCATGAACCGGGGATACGTCCGCTCGTTGTAGACGATGAACCCGGTGTCGATGCCGAGTGGTCCCGACGGCCCGTCGACCAGGACGGTCCGGGCGTGGCCACCGGCCGCAGGTTCGGCCTCGAACAGCCGGACGTCATGATCGTGACGGAGGGCATAGGCAGCCGTCAGGCCACTGATCCCGGCGCCAACGATGGCCACCTTCATGATCGATCCGCCGCCCGGGCGTCGAGGGTGCTCTTCATGCCATTCAGCGCAGCCCGACCGAGCTGGGCAAACTGGCCGCCGAGCAGGGGCTGTACGAGGCGCAGCAGGCCGCCCAGCCGGATTTCCGCGGTGTAGTCAATCCGGGTGCCCGTACCGGCCGGCGTGAACCGAATTTCATCGACCGCCGACACCCCTGAGCCCTCCCCTGCCAGGACAACCAGGCGAGACGGCTCAAAGACCGTGATCCGGTACTCCATCGGGGCGACTCGTCCGCCCAGCCGGACACCCAGGCGATAGCGCGCGCCGACCCCGACCGGCCCGCCATCGATCCGCTCCGACGTCGCCACTCCCGGATCCCAGTCCTGGGCGTGGGCAAAGTCGGCCACGAAGGCAAATGCGGCTTGAGGCGCGAGGGCCGTTTCGATCTGTTCGATGAGCTTCGTCACGAGATGCTCCAATCCGGGTGATACTCGGCGTCATGGACGCCGACGCGCTGGACGGGCTGCTCGAACTGTCGATCGTGGGCAGCTTTACCCGTCTCGGATTCGGGCTGCGCCGACAGGTATACGGATGGCCACCCATCGCGGATGGGTCGCTCGATGGACGAACAGTGCTGATCACGGGTCCAACGTCGGGCCTGGGCCGGGCGGCGAGCGAGGCCCTCGCGGCCCTCGGCGCGCGGCTGATCCTGGTCGGCCGCAGCCGAGAACGCCTGACGGTCGTCCGCGATGCGCTGGTCGCGGCCAACGGGGTGGATCGCTTTCCGATCGTGGTCGCCGACATGGGCTCGCTCGCGTCGGTTCGGTCGGCCGCGACCACGATCCTCGAGACCGAATCCCGGCTGGACGTGCTGATCGACAACGCGGGGGCCATCTTCCCCCAGCGGATGGAGACTCCCGACGGCATCGAGGCCACCCTGGCGACCCTGGTCGTGGGTCCGTTCGTCCTGGTGTCCGACCTGCTCCAGCTGCTCCAGGCCACGCCCGGCTCGCGGGTCATTGCCGTCACGTCGGGCGGGATGTACTCGCAACGCCTCGACCTTGAAGACCTGCAATCGACGGCCGAGCCGTTCTCCGGCTCGCGTGCCTACGCCCGGGCCAAACGCGCCCAGGTCGCCCTCGTCCGGGAATGGGCGCGACGCCTTGGGCCGCACGGAGTGGCGATCAATGCGATGCATCCCGGCTGGGCCGATACGCCCGGCCTGGCCGAGTCGCTGCCCGGGTTCTACGGGCTCATGCGTCCCCTCCTCCGGACCCCGGCCGAAGGCGCCGACACGATCGTGTGGCTGGCGGCCAGCACCGCCGGCCGAACCCGCAGCGGCGCCCTGTACCTCGATCGCCGGCCGCGCCCGTTCGATCGGATTCCAACCACCCGCCTGGCCCCGGCCGAGCGTCGCCGATTGTGGGACCTGGTGGTCGGGCTGTCCGCGATGCCGGACCCTCTGCCCGAGCGCTGACGGACCGGTTCGTGCTGTGGTTTGGCAAGCCTGCTGGCTCAGCGACATTCGATGTTCACCCTTTGTTCAATGTAGGCGGACGATACCAAGTCGGGACAGGGCTTGTCAAGGCTTTGTTCAGTGATATATTGGACAAACCATGTACACAATTAAGCAAGCGGCCGTTCGCACCGGCCTGAGCGTGGCCGTCATCCGGGTCTGGGAGCGGCGCTATGGAGTGGTCCATCCGGCCCGGACCGCGGCCGGCTACCGGCTCTATGACGACGAGGCGATCCAGCGCCTCGCTGCCATGCAGCAGCTCGTGGCCGATGGCTGGGCGCCCAGCCAGGCCGCACAGCGATTGCTCGAGCCGGGGATCGACCTGGCTGCCCTGCCCAACCGTCAGAGCGTCAATCCGCGACCGATGCCATCGCTGTCCCGCCCGACCGATCGCTTTGGCTCAGAACCCAGCCTGACCTCGGGATCCGGGCTGGGCGAGCGTGACCTGTCGCTCGTCGCCGACCTGGTTTCGGCGGCCCGTGAGCTGGACGTGCCGGGCATGGAGCGGATCCTGGACGAATGCTTCGCGGCCCAGCGCTTCGAGCTGGCCATTGAGGGGATCGTCTCGCCGGCACTGCGCGCGATCGGCAGCTCGTGGGCCGAGGGCACGATCGACGTGGCCGCCGAACATGCTGCCAGCGAAACGATCCGGCGACGGCTGGCCCGGTTCTTTGATGCCGCCGGGGTGGGCGACCGGGTGCCCAGCGTGATCGTGGGACTGCCGCCCGGCGGATACCACGAGATCGGGGCGTTCGCGTTTGCCGTGGCCGGCCGACGAGCCGGCCTCGACGTGCTCTACCTGGGCGCGAACGTGCCCGCCGAGAGCTGGGTCCGGACCGTCAACGAGACGCGCGCCGGGGTCGTGATCCTGGGCGTGGTTGCCCCAGCCGACGTTGATTCGGCGGCCGAGGTCATCGACGCCCTGCGCTTGATCGACCGGCCGCCGGTGGTCCTGATCGGCGGCCCATTCGCAGCGGATGCTCCTGACGCAATGGACGCGCTGCGCCTGCCGGCGGCGCTCGACGCAGCGGTCGCGGTAGTCGTGGAGATCCTTGATTCGACCCGGCGGCCTACCAGCGCGGCTTGAGCTCGGGCCCCCGCCAGCGCGAGAACTCCTCGGTCGCGTAGCGGCCGAAGTGGTTCTGGAAATGGGCGCCATGGCTGGCCAGCAGGTCGCGCGCCTGCAGCAGCTTCGCCCGCCCGGAACAATGGACCGCCACAATGGCCCGCCCGTCATCGAGGGCCGCTTCATAGAGGCGCAGGTCGGGCGTCTGGTCCATGGTCACGAACTGGACCAGGCGGATGAGCCGGCCGATGGCGCCCCCGCTGGTCGGCAGGTCGGACAGCGAACCCTCGCTCGTGGCGCCCTCGAGCACCTTGACGTCGTCGGGCAAGAAGCCGGCGGCTGCGAGCGCATCGGCAGCCTGCCGGGCCGCGTCGTGGTCGTCGATGACGGCCAGCAGCCAGTCCATCGGATAGCGGATCATCCGTCGCCCGCCGACCGACACAGCCGGCCTCAACCTGACCATGGTCAACAGCCTAGCAGCGCAGGTGACCGGATCAGGAAACCGGCCAGCGCTGAACCGTCGTAACGGGGAGTGTCCGAGCCTCCACATGGCGCGTGAATTGCGCTCGCACTGGAGGAAACACTGTGAATCGACCCCGAACGCTCCTGGCTGGCGCCATGCTGGCCGCCTCGCTCATCCTGACGGCCTGTAGCTCAGCGGCGCCGGCCGCTGCGACCCTGCTCGCCACGGCTGTCGGGTCCAACGGCACGCTCATCGTTGCCGGCACGAATGGGATGACCGTCTACCAGTTCAGCAAGGATGTCGCCGGCAGCGGCACGAGTGCCTGCTCGGGCGGCTGCAGCACGAAATGGCCGGCCCTGACCGTCCCCGCCGGCGCGACGCCAACTGCTGGAACCGGGGCAACCGGCACGATCGGGACGATTACCCGGACCGACACGAATGGGGCGCTCCAGGTCACCTATAACGGCCTGCCGCTGTACTTCTTCTCGGGCGACAAGGCGGCCGGTGATTCGAACGGGATCTATACAGGCTGGAACGCCGTCAAGCCCTGAGCCGGAGAGAGGCCGGGGTCAGTTACCGCCACCGCGACGGGGGCGAGCTGGCTCCGGCTTTTCCTTGGGCTCGTGGCCCGGACGCGGGGGTCGGGGCATCGTGCCGGGGGCCATGTCGGGCGCCGGGACGTGGGCTGGGCGAGCGCGGGCGGCTTCGACTCCGGCCGCAAAGGCCTTGGCGACGGCTGGTGGCACGCTCCCGATCCAGGCTGCCTGGATCTGGTTGACCCGCTCGGTCTCCTGGGCGCGCCGCTCGCGCTCTCGCTTCGAGTGCTTGGTCATGGTTCCTCAGTCGCCTGTCGGGCTGCGCCGGAGTCGGCGCTCCGCTCGACGCGGAGTATGCACGGGTTCTGGTTGGACTGCCCACGACCATGGTTCCGCGATGCACCTCGTATCGCTGCCGGATGGTCTATCGTGTCATCGGTCCGGCCCGGCCGGGTCAACTCGTTCGCGCGCGAGGCGCGCCTTGTGATCATCACTCTGAACGTGAGGTACGCAACCATCGCCACGAAGCCCCGCCGCAACGTCTACCGCCGCCCCCCGGCTCCGATCAAGCCGCCCCTCCCCGGGACCGAGCCACCACCAATCATTCGAACCACCGTCGCGTCGATCAACCTTTCCGCGACGAAGGGCCGTGAGGGACTCACGGTCGGCGATCGAGTCCGGATCGTCGGGAGCGGCCTGTACAACGGCGAGGCCGCGGTCATCGAGAAGCTGTCTGGTGGAGTGATCCCCACGGCACTCGTTCGAACCGAAGCCGGTCGTAGTCGCCAGGTCCGCACGATCGACCTCGAGCCAATCCCCTGAACGCAGTCGCGGCAGCAGCCGGCGGGTCCTCGACCGACGGACTCGCCCTGGCAACCAGGGGCCTCCAGAAGCGCTACGGCCAGCGGACGGCGCTGGCCGGGCTGGACCTGTCCGTGCCAACCGGCGTGGTCTACGGCTTCCTCGGCCCGAATGGCGCCGGCAAGACCACCACGATGCGCCTTCTCACCGGCCTGATCCATCCCGACGGGGGCACGATCGAAGTCCTCGGCAAGCCGTTCGGCCGAGGTGATCGGCGGCGCCTGTTCGATGTCGGCGCCCTCGTCGAATCGCCCGCCTTCTATCCATACCTGTCCGGTCGGGCCAACCTGCGGGCACTGGCCGCCAGTGGCGCGCCAACGCCCAAGCAGCGTCCCGACGAGGTCCTGGAGCTGGTTGGCCTGCGCGAACGCGGCGGCGACAAGGTCTCGACCTACTCGCTGGGCATGAAGCAGCGCCTGGGCATTGCCGGAGCCCTGCTCAACGACCCGAAGCTTCTCCTCCTCGACGAGCCGGCCAATGGCCTTGACCCGGCCGGGATCGTGGCGATGCGCGACACGCTTCGCCACCTCGCCTCGACCGGCAAGACCGTGTTCATCTCGAGCCATCTGCTGAGCGAGGTCAGTCAGCTGGCCGACGTGATCGGAATCATCGCTGCTGGCAAGCTGGTTCGCGAGGGGCCCATCGAAGCGCTGCTCAGCGACGAAGGCCGAGTCCGGGTGCGGGTCGCCACCGAAGAGGTGGACCGTGCGATGGCTGCGCTCGCGCCGCTCGGTGTCGTGAGTCGAGTCGACGGATCCGACGAGGGTCGGCCGGCCGGACCGGCCAACGAGGCTGGCTGGCTGGAGGTGCCAATCGAGCCAAGCCGGGCCTCCGAGGTCAATCGGACCCTGGCCACCGCCGGGATCTTTGCCTCGGGCCTGGAAAGTGGCAGCGACCTCGAATCGCTGTTCCTCGAACTGACCGCCGCTGCGCCTGTAGCGCAAGTCCCGGGGCAGCCGGCGCCCGTCGCGGGCAGCTGGCAATGAGACTGTTCGTCAACTCCCTGAGCAAGCTGCGCAGCCGGCTGGCCACCTGGCTGACGCTGGGCCTGTTGATCCTGCTGATGAGCCTCATCTACCTCGCGGTGGGTGCCACCGCCAAGCAGGCGGCCAGCCGGCCAAACGGCGAGGCCGCCCTCCTGCTGATCACCTTCCCCGGGGCCTATGCCCTGATCCTTGGCTTCGTGCTCGGACTGGGTGGCCTCTTCGTGATGGCCTACGCCGCAGCCATCGCCGGTTCCGAGTGGGTCTGGGGGACGCTCAAGACTTCCGTGGCTCGGGGTGAGAGCCGCAGCCGGTACATGCTGACCACGTTTGCCGGCATTGCCTTCATGGCTGGTATCGGCCTGGTGATTGCCTTCGTCGTCGGCGTGATCGTCACGTTCGTGGCCGCCAAGATTGCCGGTGTATCGACCGACGGGATTTCCGACACGTCGATCTTTGGCAACCTGCCCGAGCAGTTCCTGCGCGGCTGGTTCGGCCTGGTCGAGGTCGGCGCGGTGGGCTTCACGATCGCCACGCTCGCCCGGAGCCAGCTGGCCGGCGTTGGAGCGGGCATCGGGATCTATTTCGCCGAATCGTTCGCGGGTTTGTTCCTGCCTGACATCATCAAATACGGTCCGTTCAACGCGGCCACGGCGCTGATCGCCTCGAATGGGACGGCAGCAAGTGGCAGCGGTGGCCCGGCGATTGCCCGACTTGATTCGAATACGGCCGTCGTCGTCGTCCTCGTCTGGCTGATCGGCAGCCTGCTCGTCACGGCCGTCTTCACCGAGCGAGCTGAGATCTCGGGCTAGATGCCCGACTCGACCGGCCGCACCCTCGCCCAGTCGCTCAAGGCCCACGCCCTGCGCGACGGCGCCGTGCTCGAGGTCACCGATCCCGACAAGCTCACGGAGCTGATCGCTGACGGCGAGACCCGGCTGTGGATTGACCTGACCGATCCGAGTCCAGCGGTCGTCGAGCAGGTGGCCCGCTGCGTCGGACTGCACCCGCTCGTGGCCGAAGACATCATCGAGAACAACGAGCGAGCCAAGGTCGAGATGATCGACGGGGTCATCCACCTCGTGATGTATGCCCTGACCCGGTCGGCCGAGGTTGAGCGCCACGAGATCGACTTCGCCCTGGGCAAGAAGTTCCTCCTGTCGGTCCACCCGGCGGCCTGGGATCCGGGGTCCGCTCACCAGCTCAAGATGGGCATCCCGGCGCTCCTTGAGCGTGGCCCTGACTTCCTGATGTGGGCCCTGGTTGACGGCATCGTGGACGGCTACTTCCCGGTCTTCGACGACCTCGCCGACGAGATCGACGGCCTCCAGGACGACGTCGTGAGCAACGCCGTTCCGGCCACCCTCGAGCACGTCTTTCGGCTCAAGAGCGAGCTGATCCGACTGCGCCATGTGATCGGCCCGAGCCGGGAGGTCTTCAGCCAGCTGACCAGCCGCGAGTTCGACCTGATCGGCGAGGCCCAGGTCTTCTACTTTCGCGACGTGTACGACCACCTGATCCGGCTGACCGACGAGTTCGACAGCTTCCGCGAGCTGGTCGCCGGCACCCTCGAGGTCTACCTGTCGACGATCAACAACAACCTGTCGGTGATCATGAAGCGCCTGACCGGGGTGACCGTGGTCCTGGCCGGAATAGCCGCCGTGGGCGGCCTGTTCGGGATGAGCGAAGCGGGACCGGTGTTCCTCGGCC
The DNA here is from genome assembly GCA_038220425.1 of Candidatus Limnocylindrales bacterium. GTDB lineage: Bacteria > Chloroflexota > Limnocylindria > Limnocylindrales > CSP1-4 > Palsa-1033. The sequence goes on along the minus strand of JBBRIV010000022.1, from coordinate 9,229 downwards.
AGGAGCACCCGGGCTTCTGGGTCGTGTCGATCGCCTCAGTCGTGCTCGCCGCGGTCGCGGTCGGCTTCCTACGCAAGATCGACTGGCTGTAGGTTCGCCGGCCCAATCCTGTCGGCGCGATCAGACCGGAGTAGCGATGACCAGCCCAAGCAGGCGGCCAGCCTCGGCCTGGCGGATGTCGTACGTGACGAAGGCCCCAAGATCCCCGGCCAACTCCAGCGCCGTGGCCAGGTGGATCGCGTCGAGCGAACGCAGATTCACGGGGCCCAGGCGGGCAGCGCGTTCGGCAATCCCTCGATCGAAGTCGATGAGATCGACCCTTCGGGCGAGTGCGTCCACGACGCCTTGATGCTCCGGGCCAAGACGCCGAGCAACCGCCCGCCCTGCTTCGACGATCAGGATGCGACTCGAGGTGACCCTGCGGAAGTCGGACAGAAACCGACCAAGGGAGTCACCATGGGGTTCATCGGCCAGCAACAGCCTCACGAAGGCCGAGGCATCGATGTAGGCAACGGACCCGCTCAGCGGTCTTCCTCGTCGCGCATCTGGCGAAGGATTTCGCCAAGCGACGGACCATCGCCCACCGCCAGCGGAATGTGCGCGAGCAGGTCGCCCGACCCGAAGTCGATTCGGCCCTCAGCCACCAACCGTTCCCAGCCCGAATCACGGTTTGCCGGTTGTGGGCTGAGCCGGGCCACCGACCGGCCGTGATCTGTGACCTCGAGCGTCTCGCCAGCCTCCACCCTGCGCAGGTAGACCGACAAATTCTGGCGTAGCTCTCGAACGCCGACGCGGGCAGGAGTGGCCTCTTCGCTCATGTAGCACACGGTAGCACAAGACGCGGAGGCTGACTCCTGGCCGGGCATGCCGGCACACGATGGAGCGCGCATAGTCCGGCGGTGGGCTACCTGCGGATGCGGCGAAGCATCCGGATCGCACCGGGGATCAGGCTGAACCTGGGCAAGCGCGGGGTCAGCGCGTCGTTCGGGGTGCGCGCCGCGCACGAGACGATCCACATCTCGGGCCGGCGGACGACGAGTATCGGCATCCCAGGCAGCGGGATCAGCTACGTCTCGCGCAGCGGCGGCACCCGTCAGCGACGGCCTCGCGCACAACTCGCCGATGTGGCCCTGGCGAGCCTCGACCCGGCCTCGTTCCTCGCGCGGCCGGGGCTGCTCGCCTCGAGCGCCGAGAAGCGTTACCACGAGGGTGTGCTCGCCTTTCTCCACAACGACCGGGCGCGGGCGAGGGTCCTGTTCGAGCAGGTCCTGGCCGACGCGCCCCAGGTGGCGAGTGCCCAGCTGCTGGCGGCGATGTGCGCGCTCGACGGCGGTGACAAGGACAGCGCGATGGCTCATCTCGAGGCGGTCGTCCAGGCGCCGATCGCCCTGCCCGACGCGTTTGCCGCGAGGTACCTGCCCGAGTCGCGGATTCGGGCGTCGCTCCAGATCTCGGTGACGGACCTGGTTCACGCGATCGTCCCGGCCAACCGGGCCGGCGCGGTCCTCGCCCTGGCCGAGCAATACCAGGAGGACGGGCGGCTCGACGAGGCCGTTGGCCTGGTCCAGCAGCTCCACGCCGCCGAGCCGGACGATCCGGTCGTGCGCCTGTCGCTGGCCGATCTGCTGGCCGACGAGGGCGACTTCGAAGGAGTGTTGGAGGTGGCCGCGCCGGCCCACAACGTCGACAACATCAACCTGGCGACGATCCACCTGCGAGCCCGGGCCTTTCTTGAGCTGGGCCATCGGGTCGCCGCCTTCGAAACCTACCGGCTGGCCCTGGCCCGCACAGCCGGCCGCGACATCACCCTCCTGAAGGCGATCCGCTACGACCGGGCCCGGGCCTACGAGGAGACCGGCCAGTCAGCGAAATCCCGAGACGATCTCGAACGCCTCTACGCGCTCGACCCAACCTACCGCGACGTCAAGGCCCGACTCGACGCAACCGTGTCACCCGCCTCGGCCGACGAGAGTCCCGCAGGCGCAAACTCGGCTTAGCTGATCCGTTCCGCCAGCTCCGGTGGGGCGATCACGACCAGGTGATGGCGGGCGCGGCTCAGGCCGATGTACAGGACCTTGTCGAGTTTCGGGTCATCCGGGCGCAGCTCGGCGAGGATGACGACCTGGCGATCGAGGCCTTTGAAGCGCCGGATCGAGTCGACCAGGATCGTGTCGGAGGGCTGTTCTTCCACCTCGTGAAAGGCCAGGCCACGCAGCTGGCCGGCGTCGTCCACCTGGCCATTCCAGAGGACCTCGTTGCCGAAGCGGTGACCGGGGACCCGCCAGATCACCGAATCATCGAGCGAACCGCCGAGGAGCACGGCGATCTCCCACGACCGCACGTCCTCGTCGTGACACAAGCGATGGAGCGTGCGCCTCAGCGCCTCAACCGTCGGCTGGCCGGGTTCGGCCACGATCACCTCGGGCGTCCGACCCTCTGCGCGCATCGCGATCGTTGGCACGTCGCCAGCGTAGAAGCGCGCGACCAGGTCGTGGATGTGGCCGGGGTTGCGGCAGTCCTCCTCGAGATCGAAGCGCTGGAGTCCCAGCCTGGCCACTTCGTCGTCGCGATAGACCGCCTGGGCCGGATCGTGGAAGACGTACAGGACGTCCTCGCCCGGATTGTGCAGGAGCAGCTCGAGCGACTCCAGCCAGCTCCCCGCGAAGTCCTGGCCTTCGTCGATGACGATCGCGTTGTAGCGCGGGCCGAGCTGGCTGATCGCCTTCTCGAGGGCCGCCGGCAGGAGCACCTGGAACCAGGCGGTGCCCGGCTTGGCCGGCTTGGGCGAGAGGACCCCGGCCTCGCGGGCGAGATCCTCGCACAGCTGGTGGAACGTGGTCACGTGGAGCCGGCCGGTGGCCTCGATGTCCGCCTTGAGTTCGTCGGTCATCTCGCGGGCCAGCGGCTGGTTGAAGCACACGAGCAGAGTCACGAAGCCTTCCCGGGCAAGCCCGCGCGCCTTCTCGCAGGCGACCAGCGTCTTGCCCGTGCCGGCAGGCCCGACGATCTCGACCCGGGCCTGGCGGCGGAGCAGGCCCAGCACGCGCGCCTGCGACCTGGTCAACTCGAGCACTTCCGGCTCGCCCTCGCGAATCGTCCGGCCAAGGCGGGCGTGGAGTTCCAGGGGACCGGCCAGAAGGTCGCGTAGGAGGCCAACGCCCACCGGCCCGGGGGAGCGCGCGGCGGCGGTCTCGATCGCGGCGAAGGCATAGGCCTTATCGATCGCCCGGCGCAGGCCGTCGTTCGACTCGAGCTTGGTCCCATCCAGGACGAGGTCCTCGATCGCGTCCGGGCCGAGATAAGTCCGCATCGCCCCGGCCGTGGCGAGGTCGACATCGGGCAGGGCCACGGCCCAGCCGGTGATCGGCTGGAGGTCGATTGGCCAGTCCGGCAGTGAGCGGAGTTTGTCGACGAGGCCGTAGCGGTTGGCCCGGGCCTGGCTGAACGGCGAGCGCTTCAACCGGTTCGGGCCCGCCCACCAATCACCGCGTCCGTCACGCCGGATCGTGCCGGCCTTGACCTCGATGGCCAGGAAGCCGCGCTCAGGATGGGCAACCACCAGGTCGACCTCGCCGTTGCTGACGATCCGTCCCGAATTGCCGGCCCGACCGCCGTGCAGGTTGATCCAGTCGACGTTCGGATAGATCCCGTACTCGGCAGGCAACGCCGCGCGCAGGCGGTCCCCCACGTGTTGTTCGGCACGGCCCCCCTCGGACATCGGCGCGTCCATCCCTCCCGCGGCCGACCCGGCCCGATGCCGTGCTCGACCGCAGCAGTCAGCGTAGCGGACCGGTCTCCGCTCCGTGCCAGGGCAACCATCCCGCTCGGCCGTGACAGCTACGTTGACGTCACCCGACGTCGATCAGCGTTTGATCAGCGCCCGGCGCCATCGTGCCGGAATGATCACCCCACGAGGGCTTCGGCCCGTTCGATCCGTCTCCGCCGTGGTCCTTCTCGCAGTGCTGATCCTGGCGGCCTGTGCGCCGGCCGCTGGCTCGGGCGGGCCGTCCGATTCGCCCGCGAACCCCGGTGGGTCGACGAGTGCCGCGCACACGGTCCCGCAAGGTGCCACGGGCACGGTCGACGACGCATCGTGGGCCCTGGCCGGTCGTCTCGCGTCCCCCACCTACACCACCGACACGACTGCGGCCCTCATCGCTGGGCTTGCCCGGTCTGGGGTAGGGACATTCGCCGACCCTGCAAGCCCAACTCCCGAGCAGCCACTCGGCACGACCGCGAGCCCGTTCCAACTGCTGGACTTCCAGGCCCACGCGCTGGCGGTCGGCGCTTGGTCAGGCTCGACATGGTCGGGTGCGGAGCTTGATGGGGTGCTACCGGTCCCGACCGGTCTGAAGGACGCCGCGCCGACGTCGATCCTGCTGGCGAGCTATGTCGGCGCGGTCGATTCGCCCGGGGCAGCCCTGTCACGGGCACTGATGGCCGGCCAAGACCTCCTCCATCCGTCGACCCTGCGGTTTCCCGGGGTCGTTCTCGTCCTGTTCGTCTCGGACCTCGCGACCAACGGTGGCACGGCGCCCGGACCAGGCCCGAGCCCAAGTCCGTCGCCGAATCCGAGCCAGGCGACGATCGGCGAATCGGCCCACCTCGCGATGGCCGGCCAGCCCGGTCGGGGCGAGCGGTTCCTGCCGGCGATCGAGGTGGGCACCATCTGCTCGGCGACAGCGAACTGGTTCCAGGAGATGATCAATCGGGTGTTCAATGCCCTCAAGCTCGCTGAGCCAAGCAACTTCTTCGGGAAGATCTTCGTCGTCGTCTGGAACTACGCCGTCGACCGCCTCCAGGCGCTCGTGCAGGGCCTGATCACGACCGTCACCGATGCCGTGCTCGGCTCGATCCGAAGCGTTGCCGCGGCGATCTCGGTGGCCGCCGAGCAGGTTGCCTCGATCCTGCCGTACGCCGTCCGGGTCGTGGCCAGCGGAGGGACGGCCGCATCCGCGTTCGTACTCGACGCTGACCCACACCAGGGTGTCTTCACGGCAACCGTCACTGCCGGCGATCTGCCGGCCTGGCCGGCCGTCCTCCAGGACTGCGCCAACGTCGCGGGGATCGCGCTGCCCGACTTCACGGCTCACAACGTGCCCCTGACCTGGGGGACCATTCAGGCGCCCGGGGATCCGCTCCTCTCGCGCCTCGACTCGGCCACGACCGCGGTCACGGGTGGAGCCGGCAAGGCTACCTGGGGCTTCGTGACCAGTGTGGATCCGGGCGACCCGACCGGTCAGCGGATCACCCAGCTGGACAGCCTGCCCGCTGCGATCCACCGGCCGGAACTCGACCAGCTGCGGGACAAGCTCACGACAGCCCTGCTGGGACCGATCCCGGCCGTACTGCGACCATTCCTCGCCGGCCTGATCGCCCCGGCCTTTGATGGGCTGCAGGGACGCCTGAACAAGCTCCTCGACGCCCGGGGCACGGGCTTCGCCGCGCTCATCTACCACGGCAAGGCGTCGCCACCGCCATCACCGTCGACCAGCCCGGCTCCGTCCGGCAGCTGTAACCCGAATCCCGTCGCCCCGGGTACGTATGCCGGGACGATCGTCAGCACCAGCAAGGAGACGATCACGATCGGAGGGGGCGGTGCGGCCACTGGCGACGTGCTTGCCACCACCGATGGAACCGGCTCGGTGACCATGGTCGCCGCTGCCGACGGGACTGCGACCGGCACCTGGACGTTGCAGACACACACGAGCTTCGATGAGATCGTTGCGGTCAAGGACTCGATCAGCGTCCATGATCACCGCACCGAGGTCGACGACAACAGCGGAACGCTGACCGGGACGACCTGTGACCTCGGGCTCGTGGCCGGCACGAGCAAAATCGTCAGCTGCATCGACAGCCTTAAGGGCGACTGCTCAAATGAGGCCCCGCCATCCCGGCCGGGTACGCTCTTCCTCACGCTGGGTCGGCCATCGTCCGCCAACGCCGGGAGTGCGACCTGGACCTCCCACATCAGCGAAACGGGCGGGCAACCGGTCATCTCCGCAGACTTGACCCTATCGGTGACGGCCCACTAGACCTCAACTCGACTTCGGGGACGAACGGCCAACGGCCGTGCTAGGCTACGGCTCTCGTGCTCATGGGCGCTCCGGTCGGCGCCCCGGTTTCTTACCGTGAGATCAGCGAACCACAAACCAGTGCCCTGACCGGGCCCCGCGAAGATGCGGGAGGGCCCTCAGGAGCAACACGACCGTGTCCTTTGATCAACTTGGGCTTGTGCCCGAACTTGTCCGCGTCGTCGCGGACCAGGGCTACACCGAGCCCACCCCTGTCCAGGCCGAGGCCATCCCGCTGGTCCTGGCCGGGCGCGATGTCCTGGCCGGCGCCCAGACCGGCACCGGCAAGACGGCGGCATTCGTGCTGCCGATCCTGCAGCTGCTGCACGCCAACCGCGCGGCCGCCGAACAGCAGCCCGCCCCCGGCAACGGTCTGCCGACATACATCCCAACCAGTCGCGACCGGCGCAACGCAACCCCCATCCGGATCCGGACCCTGGTCCTGGCCCCAACCCGCGAGCTCGCGCTCCAGGTAGAGGAGAGCGTCCGGACGTATGGCGCCCGGCACCCGATCCGCTCCACCACCATCTACGGCGGGGTTGGCTTCGACCCCCAGGTCCGGGCCCTGCGCTCGGGTCCCGAAATCGTCGTCGCCACGCCCGGCCGCCTGCTCGACCACATCGGTCAGGGCACGATCGACCTTGGTCACGTCGAGATCCTCGTCCTCGACGAGGCCGATCGCCTGCTGGACATGGGCTTCATCCGCGATATTCGGCGGATCATCGGCCTGCTCCCGCGCGACCGCCAGACGCTCCTCTTCTCGGCCACCTTCTCGGACGATGTCCGACGCCTGGCCGCCGACATCCTGCGCAACCCGGCCATGGTCCAGGTCGCCCGGCGCAATACCGCCGCCGAGCTGGTCCGCCAGCTCGTCCTGCCGGTCGATCGGGAGCGCAAGCGCGAGCTCCTGGCGCACCTCGTGAAGTCCGGCCGGATCGACCAGGCCCTGGTCTTCGCCCGGACCAAGCACGGCGCCAACCGCCTGGCTGAGCAGCTGGAGCACGACGGAATCCTGGCCACGGCGATTCATGGCAACAAGAGCCAGTCCCAGCGGATCCGGGCGCTCAATGACTTCAAGGCGGGCCGCGTCGCGATCCTCGTGGCCACCGACCTCGCCGCCCGGGGCATTGACATCGATGCCCTGCCCCACGTGGTGAACTACGAGATGCCGATGGTGGCCGAGGACTACGTCCACCGGATCGGCCGAACCGGCCGGGCAGGCGTCGAGGGCGACGCGATCTCGCTCGTCTGCGTCGACGAGAACCGGCTGCTGCGCGACGTCGAGCAGGTCCTGGGGCACCGCATTCCGACCGAGGTCATCCCCGGCTTCGAACCCGACCGGAACGTCCGACCGGAGCCGATCCGGCTGCGTAGCCAGGGCATCCAGCCCGGCGCGCGTCCAGCCGCCCGGGGGTTCGCCCCAGCCCGGCGGGTTGGTCCGCCTCAGCACGGTCGCCCGATTCAGCCCGGCAACCGGCCGATCCAGCCCGGTTTTGGCGCCGGCCGCCCGGCCCCGGTCGGTGCCCGACCCATCCACAACGGCCACCCCGGCGCACGTCCGGGGCAGTCGAGCTTCACGCCCGGCGGCCGGCCCGTTCCCGGACGGGCTGGCGAGTCCCAGCTGCGCCGTCCCAGCCGTGACGGAATGGCCCGCCAGGGCGGCAATGGCCAGGGCAACGGCCACGGTCAGCAGAATGGCCGGCCGGCGGGGGTTCCGCTCGGCCAGCACCAGCCCAACCAGGCCCGGCCGATGCCGGCCGGCGATCGACGCGGGATTGGGTTCGGCAGCCTGCCCGGCGAGCGAATCCAGCGGAACACGCCCGGCCGCTGATCCCCGCGGGCCGGCGAGCCGTCATCAGATCGCCGCGGCTCCCACACATTTGGTCCACACCAGCGCCCGAGGATGAAGGAACGGCAAGCGGTCCAAGCGGATCGCGCCGAACACCTCACATCGGGAGCTCAACCCACATGCATATCTTCGGGAGGATCCTGGCGGTCCTCGGAATCCTGGCCCTGATCGGGCTGGTAACAGGCGCGGCCTACTCGGCCGGCCTGGCGGCCTCCGGCGTCGCCGTCCAGCCGGTTGCCTACGGCCTGGGATTTGGACTCTTTGGCTTTGGCCTGTTCCACTTCTTCGGCTTCATCCTGTTTTTCTTCGTGCTCTTCGGGTTCCTCCGGATCGCATTCGGCGGAGGCCGGCGCGGCTGGGGCGGAACGGGCCATATGGGCCACATGGGCCACGGCGAGGGCTACGGACCGACCGGCGGCGACCCGCGCGAAGCGTGGATCCGCGGCCGGTTGGAGGACTGGCATCGCACCGCCCATGCGGCCGACGCCGGCTCGCCGAGCGCCGCCCCCGGGCCGGCCACCGGCCCCGATACAAATCCACCGGCCTGACCGCCAGCAACGGGGCCCGAGCAATCGGGCCCCGTTGTTTCCGTTTGGTCAGCCCCGTCGGCCTACCATGACCCTCGATGAAAACCATCCTGGTCGTTGACGACGAGTCGAAGATCGTCGACCTGGCCCGCGACTACCTGGAGCACGCCGGGTTCGCGGTCCTGACCGCTGCCGACGGTCGAACAGGCCTGGCCCTGGTTCGATCCCGTGGGCCCGACTTGCTGGTCCTGGACCTGGGCATCCCGGAGCCCGACGGCCTCGACGTGATCCGGGCCATTCGGCGCGAGTCGAACCTGCCGATCGTGGTCTTGACCGCCCGCGACGACGAGCTCGACAAGCTGATCGGCCTGGAGCTTGGCGCGGACGACTACATCACCAAGCCGTTCAGCCCCCGTGAGCTGGTAGCCCGGGTAAAGGCCGTCCTGCGCCGGATGGAGCCGGGCGTCGAGCCGGGCAACCTGATCCGGGCCGGCGAAGTCAGCCTCGACGTCGCCCGGATGCGGGTGGAGGTGAGCGGCCAGCCGGTCGAGCTGACCGCGACCGAGTTCGAGCTGCTGGCGACCCTTGCCCGCCGGCCTGGCCGGATCTTCACCCGAAGCCAGCTCCTCGATGTCCTCCGCGGCGCCTCGTTCGAATCATATGAGCGGGCGATCGACACCCATGTCAAGAACCTGCGCCGCAAGCTGGAGCCCGATCCGCGCACGCCGCGCTACATCCTCACGGTGTACGGCGTCGGCTATCGCTTCGCCGACGAGCGG
>JBBRIV010000021.1:0-19736 GCA_038220425.1 Candidatus Limnocylindrales bacterium | reverse complement strand
GTCGGTACCAGGCGACCCCGACCAGGGCGGCCACGAGGGAGACGGCACCGCCGAAGGCGATCGCGGCCGGGGCACCGGCGTTGGCGGCCAGCGCGCCCAGGGCCAGGCCACCGATCGGACTGGTCCCGGCGAACACCGTCGTGTAGACACTCATGACCCGGCCGCGCAGCTCATCGGGGACCTGCAGCTGGATCACCGTGTTGGCGGTCGCCATCATCGAGATCGCGCCGGCGCCGGCCGCGAACATCAGCACGAGGTCGACGCCGTAGTTGGCGATCCCGCCGATGAAGATCTCGGCAACGCCCAGGACGATCGCTCCGATCAGCATCCGGCTGGCCCGTGTCCCACCGAACGCAATCGCCAGGGCAGCCACCAGCGAGCCCAGCCCGGAGGCCGCCATCAGGAAGCCGTAGCCGCTCGCCCCAACGTGGAGCACGTCGGCCGCCAAGGGTGGGATCAGGATCGTGAAGTTGATCCCAAAGGTGGCCACCACGCCGATGATCGTGACCGACAGCAGCACCAGGCCCGTCCGTCGGACGTAGCGCAGGCCGTCGGCCAGGTTGGTAAAGACCGCGCCCACCGTGGCCGGTCGGACGAACCTGGGGGCCGGCCGCAGATCCGCCTCGGTCATCAGGAAGAGGCCAAGGAGGACGGCCAGGAAGCTCAGGGCGTCAATGAGGAAGGCGATCGAGACCCCGAAGGCGCCGATCGCCAGCCCGGCAATGGCCGGCCCGATGACCCGCGCGCCGTTGAACATCGCCGAGTTCAGGGCGACCGCGTTGCCAATATCCTCGCGGCCGACCATCTCCACGGCGAATGCCTGGCGAGTCGGCATGTCCACGGAGTTCCGGACACCCATTACCGCCGCGAGGACGAACACGTGCCAGACCTGGACCGTATGTGTCGCCGCCAGCACGAACAACAGGAAGCTGACGGCCATGGCCACGGTCTGGGTGACGTACATCGTCCGGCGCTTGGGCAGTCCGTCGGCGATCAGGCCGCCGAACAGGCCCAGGACCAGGACCGGCCCGAACTGGGCCACGGTCAGCAGCCCCAGGTCGAACGGATTGCCGGTCAGCTGCAGGATCAGCCAGCTCTGGGCGACGGCGGTCATCCAGGTGCCGATCAATGAGATGAGCTGGCCGCCGAAGAAGAGCCGGTAGTTGCGGTGAGCCAGGGCGCTCAGGCCGCGGGCCTGGCTGAAGGTTCGGCGATTCATCTAAGCTCGCCCGATCCGCCGGCGTCGAGGTCGGCGAGGCGAGCGCGCAGCCTGGTTCGACGAGCTTCAACCGCGGCGACCATGGCTTCGAGCCGGCTGATCTTGTCGCGCAGGATGCGAGCCTGACGATCCACCCGGGCCAGCGAGTCCACGACGATCGTGCGCCGCTCGGCGGGATCGCCGGTGTGGCTGTACGCCTCGCGGCCACGGACCCGGGCCGCCTCGTCCTCGAGCAGCTGGCTGATCTCGGCCAACGAGAACCCGGCGTCGTCGCGGAGACCCTTGATGAACCGCAGGCGATCGACGTCCGAGGCGTCGTACAGCCGATAGGCGCCGTCGCTGCGGGCCGCCGGGCTGAGCAGGCCGAGCTCCTCGTAGTAGCGAATCGAGCGCGTCGTGAGGCCCAGCTCCGAGGCAACCTCCTGAATCCGCAGGAAGCTCGACGGGGAAATGGCAGGCGGTTCGAGGGTCACTCAGCCAGTCTAGCGCACCTTCACGTATACGTAAACGTTAAGGCCACGTGATGGCTTTCCGAGTGCTACCTTGGTGGCATGAAAGACGCGCGACTATTCGAGTACATCAACGAGCTGTCGGCCGAAGAGGAGCGCCTCTTTGCCCAGGCCGGCGACGGCAGCGGCCTGAGCCAGGCCCAGGTCGAGCGCCTCGACGAGATCAAGGTCGAGCTCGACCAGGGCTACGACCTGCTCCATCAGCGCCAGGCCCGCCGGGCAGCCGGCCTCGACCCCACCGATGCCGAGGTGCGCGGTCCCGAGGTCGTGGAGCGCTACCAGCAGTAGCGGCGGGCGCAGCCGAGCCAGCCGCCGGCCCGGCACCGACCGGCATGAGATGAATGATCGCGACGTGTTGGCGGGTCCCACCGTGTCGTTTTCCGGCATCTGATGCAGAAAGACGACCAATCTCGGTTGCACCTCGTCGCGTCCTGCATCAGATGAAGATTCTCGACGTGCCTCACTCCAGGCTGGTCGTGTTCATTCATCTGATGCAGGTTCGAGCTGGCGACCGAGCTAGCCCAACCAGCGGGCGGTCCCGCGTCGGACCGTTGGCCGCGCCGCGGTTAGCGGCCCTTGGCGCCGGCCTTGGCGCCGCCCTTGCCCTGCCGGCCGCTCAGCGGGACCCGGCTGAATAGCAGCACGCCGGGCATGTCCGGACGACTGCTGACGTAGACCGCGGCGCCTGACGCCTTGACGATCTTGTTGGCGGCGGCGCGCGCCGTGGCGGCCTTGCCATCGAAGTGCCAGGGCAGGACCTGCGAGGCGGCCCCGACGCTGACTTCGTTGACGAGTCGGGTCAGGTCTTCGTCGCGCGGATTGACGCGCTGACCGCGCGGCGCGGCCTTCTTCTTGAGATCATCGAGATTGAGCGGCTTGCCAACCTTGATTGTCGTGAACTTGGTCAATCGAATTTCCTCCAGCCATGGTTAACGCTGACTTCAGCGTACGCAATCGAGAGCCCCGCGTCTAGCCTCAGACGATGAACGAGGCCGTCGTACGGGTAGGGCTCGACTACGCCGTCTTCACCGGTACGGTCAACGCAACGTTCAATCCCGTGGCGATCGTGCCGCTCATCGTGCCCAGCTCGTGAATTGCCAGGTCATCGCCAAAGACCATGTCCGTGGCGAGGCTCACCTGGCCCAGGTTGGTCACGCTCTGGCTGTACCCGTCGGTGGCATAGACGGCGCGGCAGGCCGTCTCCGGCAGGGCGATCTGCGACGTGGCAATCCGGTTGGCGAGATCCGTAGCCTTGGCCAGGCTGGGGTACACCTCGAAATGGATGTGTGGCCAGCGCCCTGAATAGCAGGCGGGAAAGATGCTGCTGAACGTGACAACGCCGTTGGAGCCGGCCGCCTGGACCCCACGCAGGTAGTTCTCAGTCGTGACGCTCTGTGAATACAGGGAGTAGTTCCCGTCACGATCGCAGTGCCACACGTAGATCGCGGCATCGGCCAACGGCTTGAACCCGTTGGTTGCATCCAGGACGGTGAACTGGATCGTCAACGGAACGCCGGCGGCGACGCCCGAAGCTGAGCCAAAGCTCGATCGAATGTCGCGCCGGACAACGCCACTCTGGGTGAGCACATCGGGACCGTTGGAGCCGTCGCCCGGGAATGGCCCGCCGGTCTCTTCGGGGATCACGGTGGTGGTCGTCGCCGGCGCAGCGGACGTGGTCACCGCACTGGCCGCGGCCGAGGTCAATCCACTGGGCGCGGCTGTCGCTCCCGCCGTGGCGCTGGCAGCTGGTGCGGCGCAGGCCGCGACGACGAACAAGCTGGACCAGCCCATCAATTTGAGCATCCGGCGGCGGTCCATCAGGGTGCCGATATCAAAGGCCAGCCCCTGGTCGTAGATGTCCTCGTCGGGATTTGCCAGTGGCCGGCCTTCATACGTCGGGTGATCAAGCATGAGTACGTTCCTCGAGCTGCTGTTGGTGCGCGGAATGTGGGCTCATCTGCCTTTCAATTCGATTACCTGTAATGCGCCTGTAGTGCGGGAGGGCCGAACTCGCTCGCACCCCGAATGACCACACGTTGATCATGACGGCTGGTCAATCGTCAGGGTGGAGAAACACCACGAATCCGTCGCAATCGCTCGCGCTCGCGGACCGCAGTCCGAAGGCATCTCTGGTGGCCACGGCGAGCTATTTCGCGACCCTTGTGTCCGTCCGGATCCTGACCAGCCTGAGCCATTCGGGTCCAGGTCCCGACGTCAGCATCGCGGGGACCCACATCCATCACTTCGTGTTCGGGATCGTGGCGATTCTGGTCGTCGGCGTGCTGGCTCTGGACGACATCTGGCCGATCGGACGAGCCGTTCTATTCGGGATCGGCGCTGCCCTCGTCCTGGATGAGTTCGCCCTTGCCGTGTTTCTCAAGGATGTCTACTGGCTGCCTCAGGGCTCGCTCAGCCTCATCGCCCTGGCCGTTGGGTTGGTTGCGCTCGTGATCAATGCCTGGCGTGCCTGGCGGGTCATGTGGCCCGGCACTCGCGGCGCTGGCGGTGACCGATCGTGACCGGGCGTTCGGAACCTGGCGGCCGGTCTGAAGCGGCCACCTGGTTCGCCCGCGGGCTTGGCCTCGCGGCCGGCGCACTCGTTGTGATCGGGCTGGCCCAGGGCCTGATCGGAGCCGGCGGCGTCCTGCTCCTGGTCTTCATTGCCATTCTCGTTGCGTCCGCCCTGCGGCCGATCGTGGATCGCCTGCGATCGATTCTGCCCGTGGCGCGAGGCTGGGCCATCCTCCTCGTGTACGTGGCCTTCTTCGCGTCAGTCACCGGTATTGCCTTTCTGCTCGTGCCACTGATCGTAAGCCAGGGACAGCAGCTCATCGCGGAGCTGCCCGATGTGGGCGACCGGGCGAGGACCTGGAGCCAGGGCCTGCAACCGCACGAGCTGGCGACGAGCGTTGGGGCCATGATCGATGCCGCGCAGCATGGACTGGCCGGCGGACCGGCCCCCGCGCCCGGTCAGGTCGTCAGTGCCGGTCTCGGCCTGGCCGACGCAATCGTGTCGGTGGTGACCGTCCTGGCCCTCGTGTTCTTCTGGCTGACCGAGCGTCAGCGCCTCCAGCGCTTTGCCCTCAGCTTCCTGCCGGGGGATCGCCGGGCTGGCGTGCGTGAAGCGTGGAACATCGTGGAACGTCGCCTGGGCGGCTGGGTCCGGGGCCAGCTGATCCTGATGCTCGCGCTGGGCCTGATGACCGGCGCGGTCTACACGCTCCTGGGACTACCGTCGGGCCCAATCCTGGGCCTGATTGCCGGCCTGGCCGAGGCCGTGCCATTCGTTGGCCCGATCGTTGGTGCGATTCCCGCCCTTCTTGTTGCCGGCGCCTTTCGTCCGGACCTCCTGCCCATCGTGGCGGTGGCGTACGTGGTCATCCAGCTGCTGGAGAGCAACTTGCTCGTCCCGCTGGTCATGCGCAACGCCGTGGGGGTCTCGCCGTTCCTGCTGACCGTCAGCCTGCTGGTTGGGGGCGCTCTCGGTGGACTGCTCGGCGCCCTGATTGCTGTTCCGATCGTGGCCGCCGTCGAGGCAATCCTGGAGCGCATGCAGGACCGCGAAGTGCCGGTCGCCCAGGATGCGGCCAGCACGCCGGCAACCGCCCCGGCTCCTGCAACCGAGCCCCTGGAAGCAAACGGTCAGGCGAAGGTCTCGTAGGTCTCGATCAGCCGGGTTGCTTCGAGCAAGCTGTGCGTACGATTGTCGGGCCTGGTGGGTTCCGAACCGTCGGGGGCGGGACCCACGCACACGATCCGCAGTCCTGGGACGTTTCGGGCGATGGGGACGGTGGCTTCGGACGCGATGATCCAAGTCGCCCCAACCTCCGACTGGATCCGGGACAGGGCGCTGACAGCGCCTGATGCGCTGGACTCGTCGGTCCGTCGGCCCGGTTGAAGACTTCCGGTGGAGCCCACCCCCGGCCAGCGCGCTGCTTGCACGATGGACGCGATCTCGAGGGCGGCCCCGGTATCGGGATCTCCCGTGGTTGAAAGTAGGACGACAGCGCCCCACGCAGCGAGCCGCTTGAGGGCTGTACGGGCGTCGTCTCGGTCAGCGGCCGCCAGCACGCTCGACTCGACGATCACCGCGCCCATTCAGTCCGCCGAGGCGACCGGCACCCCAGCGTCGGCATTGAGCACGTAGCCAATACCCTGGAAGGTCGTGATCGGACCGGCCTCGCCCGGGGCCGCTCCAAGCTTTCGCCGGACCCGGCTGATCCAGACCCGCAGGTATTGCAGGTCGTCCCGATACTCCGGGCCCCAGACCTTGGTCAGCAATTCGGTGTGGAGGACGACTTTCCCGGCATTCACGGCCAGGTGCTGCAGGAGCAGCCATTCGGTCCTACTGAGCGAAACCAGCTCGCCGTCGCGCGTTACCAGGCGCCGCTCCAGGTCAACGTCCACCGACCCGATGTGGAGGATGCCCAGGCCGGGCGCGACACCCGATGCCCGGCGCAGGACCGCCCTCACCCGGGCGGCCAGCTCATCCGGATGGAACGGCTTGGCGATGTAGTCATCGGCGCCAAGGTCCAGGCCTTTGGCCTTGTCCGAGGTGGCGCCCTTGGCGGTCAGCAGGATCACCGGTACCGGGCGCCACTCACGGAGCTGCTTCATGACCTCGATCCCGTCGAGATCAGGCATGACGATATCGAGCAGGACGATGTCCGGGCGCATCTCTTCGGCCTTGCGCAGGGCCTCCTCGCCGCCTGAGGCCGTGATCACCCGGAAGCCTTCGTCGTGGAGCGTCAGGGCAACGAGCTTGGTGATCCGTGGCTCGTCATCGGCCACGAGCACGAGCGGCTGGTTCGCCACCGGGGCCTCCTGAATTGCGGTCTCTTGTTCGCCCATCATGCGCCTCCGTGACGCAATGGGCGAACGGCTGGCAGCGGGTGATGAGACCACTCGCTGCCAGCAGGGAATTCAGCGGCGATCCGGCGCGTCGTCAACCCGGGCGTTAGCGTCGCGGTGGAGCTTGTCCATCTCCTCGCGAGCCTTGTCGCCCACTTTGCCCAGCCCATCGCGGATCCGATCACCAGCATTGGCGAGGTCATCGCCCAACTGGTGGCCGTCAACTTCTCGGACGGCCGCCTTGGTGTTGGTTTTGGCGTCTCGAAGGGTGTCCTTGGTGTCCATCAGATGGACCTCCTGTCATTGGCTTCGATGGCTGCCGACCGGTTCTTCGGACGGCAGCCACAGGCTACGACGTGACCGGTTGCGCCCAGCACAGCGTGCCCGGGCGCGGGCTTTCAATTGCCTATCACTGGAACAGGCTGGCGGGACCAACGCCCCGGGTCAGGAGCGAGCGCGAGACGATTCCCATCGGGATCAAGGCCAGGGCCAGCACCAGCCGCGGCGCTCCCGCCACGAGCAGCCCTGCGGCGAAACCTGTGGATACGGCCATAGCCGCCACGATGCCTCCATCCGACAGATGATCGAGTCCACGCTGGGTGGCGCTCAGCACATCCCGGGCGCCGGATGCGACTTCGGGCAGTTGACTGGCCAGGTCGCGTCCGTCCTTCACGACCGTCTGAGCGAAGGCTCCGATCCGGCCCTCGACGGCCGTCGGGCCGGCCTCGACATGCTTGCTCATGAGCTTCTCCTTTCAGTCCGATCAGGGCCGGACGAGGGGCAGATCCACCACGTGCTCGGCAATGAACCAGACCTGGAGCTCGTGCCGGCGCAGCACGTCGCCCATCAGCAGGTCGTTGGTGCCGTAGTCCTTCGATTCTTCGGTCGCCTCGATGCCAGCCCGAACCTTGTCGATGATCGTCTCGTGGGCATCGAGCAGGCGGTCGATCATCACCGGCACCTCTTCGGCGCCATTCGGCGCCCGGTCGATGGTGGTCAGCTCAGCGGCATGGCGCGGGTCACCGACGGCGATCCCGCCGAGGCTCTGGACTCGCTCGGCGATCAGGTCGATCAGCTCGAGCTGCTCGGCGGCGTGCTTGTCGAACAGGAGATGGAGCTGATAGAAGGTGGGTCCGGCGACCAGCCAGTGGTGCTTTTTGTACAGGCTGTACAGGATCATCGAGTCGGCCAGGATGGCATTGAGGAGCTGGCAGCTCTCGCCGCGCGCCTCGGCTGCCAGGCCGATCGGTAGGAGTCGGAGCTTGCCGAATGCCTGGACCTCGGGTCCGCGCGCCCCAAGCCGGGGCTCGGGCGAAAGCCTGCGTGTCCGGCCATTGGTCCGGCCATTGGCTCGACCGTTGGAGGCTGCTTTGGACGTTGCCTGCTTGGCGCTCACGTTGGGGGACCTCCGAGTTCGTTGATGGTTCACGGCGGGCATGAAGACCACGCCCGCTCACCATCGCCGGTCGGCCATTCCGGTGGCACAACGTGCCAACGAGCTAGTGCTGCAACCTCGTTGCAAGGCGGATAGAAACCACTGGACAACGGCCTGACCTTTTCCGATAATCGCGCTCCAGTCGGATCTTGGAGGGTTGCCGATGATCATTCGATTGCTCCGCGGCACGGTCCCGGCCGGCCAGGAAGCAGCGCTTGTTGGTCGCCTTCGCGCCCTTGCAATCGACGCTCCCATGCGCGGATTCACTGGGGCGACATTCGGGTTTCGGCGGGGTGGCCCCGAGCTGGGATTCATGGCGTTGACGACCTGGGAGTCGATTGATGCGATTGCCCAGCTGACGGCCGGTGCACCTGACGGGCCTGTTCCTGCGCAGTTGCCTGGACGCGAAGTCGAACACGTCAGCATCGATCTCTTTGAAGCCGCCGACGAGTCCCTGGCAGTGCTCGATGGCGATGTCGCCGCCCTCGGCTTGATCTGGGGCAAAATCGCCCCCCACGCCGAGTCGGCCGCCCACGAGATGATCCGGGCGTCGGCTCAAGGGATTGCCGCTGCCGGGGTTCGTGGGCTGCATGTCGGTCGGCGCGTCCACGATGGTCAGAGCGAGCTGCTGGTGGTTGCCTCGTGGCGTGACCGACTTGCCCTGCACGCCTTCGCGCAGCGCCGGGAAAACGGCGCGATCGATCCGGAGTTCCTCAAGCTCCTGACGGATTGGCGCTTCGAAACGTACGACTGCCTGGCCCCAGGCGCGCTCAAGTTGGCGCCGGCAGCTCCTGCCGTCCTCCTCGCCGACGATACTGGCCGCTACATCGACGCATCACCGGCGATCGAAGCAATCCTGGGCGTGCCTGCCGAACTGGTCATGGGCAGGACATTGGTCGACTTCACTCCGCCCGACCGGCGCGGTGCGGCAGAGGCCGCCTGGCAATCCTTCCTCGACGCTGGCAGCGGACAAGGGACGTTCGACCTGCTGCGACCGGACGGTCGGGTCGTCACGGTTGTGTACCGAGCGCTGGCGAACTGTCCAGACAGCGGGATCCACGCATCCGTCCTATGCGTCCCCGGCGAGGCCGAAACCGACCGACCGGTTGCCAGCATCGTGGCTGACCTGTTCCCGTCCGTCGTGGTGGTTGCTGCCTGACGGAATCAAAAAGCGGCTCGCCTGCCGGTCGAAGGCAGACGAGCCGCGTGGAACCTGCGGCCCCCAGGCCGCCCCAGGTCAGATCCGGTTTGACGTGACGCTCCGGCGTCCGGCAAAAGCGTGCCACAGCACGAGCACCACGACCGCGCCGAAGATGGCGACCAGGATGCTCGACACGTTCAGACCGGTGATATCGGCGATGCCCAGGACCGAACCGGCGATGAAGCCGCCGACGACCGCGCCGACGATCCCCAGCACGATGGTCCCCAGGATCCCTTCTCGGCCCCCGGCGATCATGTTGGCCACGAAACCAGCGATCGCCCCGAGGACGATCCACGCAATGATGCCCATTGGTTTGAACCTCCAGTAACCCCCTTGGCGGGAACCCCGCCGTCCGCAAGCAGAATTGCCCGAGGGCCGCTACGGACGCGGGCGGTCTGGCTGCCCGTCCGTTGCGAGTACGTAACAACCGCCGGCAGGACCGGCCGGGCGAGCCTCGACCACCGGGCTTGCAATTGCGTTACAGGTCCGCCGAGGCCCTTTTCGTGCGCGCCGTCCGAGTCGTATCGTGAGGGCATGGTGATCAGGGTCATGCGCACCACGGTCAAAGCCCAGGCGATCCACGAGTTCCGAACTCGGATTCTGACCAAGGTGGCCGATGCTCGACGCGTCGATGGCGTGATCGACGTCCACGTCGGGAGCCAGGCCGATGCTGCCGGCTACACGTTCATCTTCGTCAGTCGCTGGGAATCGATGGAGGCCCTGTATACATGGGCCGGCGGACCCGGCCTGTTGGCCCGGCCGATCTACTTCGATGGGTTGGAAGACGCCCTGGTCGAGTTCGACATCCAGCACTACGTTGACGTCGAGGCCGTAGCCCAGCCGATTGGGGCCTAGCCAGCCTCGCCATCAGGAGGACGGGCCCCACTGAGGCGCCGGTACTCGGCGCGAAAGTGGTCAGTGTCCGCCTCGGCCTCGGTCCACTCCGGGCTGCCGGCCTCCAGGACCTCAAGTCTCCGTTCTGCGGCTCGCCAGGCTGACAGGACGTTGCCCACGGTGTACATCCGGCTGGGCTTCGCCGTCGATTCCGGGCTGGCCTCCAGGAACACTTCGAAGGTTTCGGCCGACTGGACCTGGATCAGGTAGCGCAGCCGGATCATCCTGCCGCTCGGCAAGCGGGCCGTCGCCGAGCCCAGGATCGGGGCGCGGCCGGCGCCCGCCCAGGCTTCGCCGAACGCGCCAGTGGAGTCGCGATCCTCTTCCAGGGTCATGCTCCCCGGCGGCAATGCCTGTAGCTCCGCGAACGTCAGGTCGAGGAGCTCCAGGGCTGCCGGACTGGCCGACAGGATCCGGGCATCGCTGGATAGCACGAGGCGGGCGTCTCCGCGAACCATGTGCTTGGGAGCTCCTTCACGAAACCACGAGAGAATTCACGATCGAGAATACCAGCACGATCGGTCGAATCAGCGACTTGCAATGCGGATGGGACATATTTGGCCGCGCTTCGAGGTCGCGCCGACAGGTCCGGAGTCTAGCCTCGAGGCATGTTTGACTCTTCTCGGTTGCGAAGTCCAACGAGGGTCGTGACGATGCCGTCCGCCGACCACGATTTCGGCAGCTTCGTGGAGTCATGCCTGAGCCCGGCAGTTGATCTGGGCACACTGGAAGCCCGTCTTCGGACGCGCTATCCGCGGGCCAGGGTCCAACCCACCGAGCTCAGCGGTCGGGATGCCGTGTGGTATGCCTATCGCGATGGTCACTGGCATGGTTCCCCCGGGTAAGTAGCAACGTGGCCGCGTCCATACGCTTGGTATGGACATGCCCTGACCTCGGCTGGAATACTTGCGCACGACGATCCACGACAGGAGTGCAGACCGCGCGATGACGTCCCAAGCAAGAACCGGCGCGCCGCTGCGGCTTGTTCGTCCCGTAGGTACCAGCAGCACTCCGGCGGCGCCTGAGCCCGGATCGCGGGAGTTGCTGGAAGCCGTCGGTGTCGCGCTGTACACGACCGACGCCGATGGTCGCATGACCTTCTTCAACGAGGCAGCTGCCGAGCTTTGGGGAAGGCGACCGGAGCTCGGCGAACTATGGTGCGGTTCGCTCCGGTTGTTCTGGCCGGACGGCAGCCCGATGCGTCACGATGAATGTCCCATGGCTCAGACGCTACGGGAAGGTCGTCCAATTCGCGGTTCGGCGATCGCCGAGCGGCCCAACGGGGAGCGAGTCGCCTTCAGCGCCTACCCATCTCCGCTGCGCAGCGCGAATGGCACCTTGATTGGGGCGATGAACGTGCTGGTGGACATCACCGGGCACCTCGCCGCCGAGCAGACGATCCGGGCCAGCGCCGAAGCCTTGCGCCAGTCCAATGCGATCAAGGATGAGTTCCTCGGACTGGTGTCACACGAGCTCCGAACGCCCGTGACCACGATTCTGGGCAACGCCCAGTTGCTCCGCGCGCGAGGGGATCGCCTGGGAGCTGAAGATCGCCAGTCGATGCTCAACGACGTCGCGGAAGAATCCGAGCGGCTGCTGGCGATCATCGAGAACCTGCTGTTGCTGACCCGGCTGGACGGGGGTGCGGCACTCGACCTTGAGCCGCAGGTGCTGACCCATGTCATGAGGACAGCCGTTGAGACCTTTGCCGAGCGCCGCGCTCGGGACGTCTCGTTCACCTGTTTGCCGGCCTACCATCTCGTCGTCGACGCCGACCGAACCTATCTTGAACTGTTGATCGGCAATCTCCTGAGCAATGCAGACAAATACAGCCCGCGAACCGAGCCGATCGAGGTGATCCTCCGAGTTGAGGGTGGCGAAGCCCTCGTGACGGTTCTCGACCGGGGCATCGGCCTGCCCGACGGCCAGGCCGAGCAACTCTTCACGCCCTTCTACCGAGCTCCAGCTGCGCGCCAGCGAGCCAGCGGCATGGGGATCGGGCTCGCTGTTTGCAAGCGCCTGGCCGAAGTCCAGGGCGGCCGGGTCTGGGCAGCAGCCAGGTCCGGTGGGGGCTCAGAAGTGGGGTTTGCGTTGCCCCTGGCGGCGGATCCCGAGATGTGACCAGGCTGCCCAGAAGGCATCTGCTAGCGGGGATCGACCGCCCGCGAAGCTTGCCGATACTCGCCTCGACACAGTTCGACCAGGGCGGCGGCCTCGGTCGCTTCGGCTGATCCAGGGTCGGCGGCCGCCAGGCGCTGCTCAGCGGCTCGCCAGTCGGCAAGCACCGCCGATGGTCGGCGTAGCGTTGCCTCGATCGATTGAGACGGGGCGTCCGGCGCGCGTTCCTCGACCTGCTCCGACGCCGTCTCAGTCAGGTGCCGCTGGCGGACGCTGCCGGTCAGGACCCGCCGGGCAATCTCCTCGATCTGCGCTGCCAGGTCCACCAGGCGCGGGTCGCCGGGTTCGATCGTGCGCTTCTCGTCTTCCAGGGTCCCAAGGACCTCGAGGTCACGGAGCAGGGCATCGGACGTTGATCGGAGCGCGTCGGACGTCGACATGGCGTCAGCATACTCGGGCCCGCCCAGTGGCCTGAAGGCGCTCGGTTGCATGCAGGCTGCAATGAATCCGCCCCGTCACCAGTCGCAGACGACGCCGCCGCCGGACCAGCATGATGTCAACCGGGGTCCAGGCCCGATCGAAGGAGATCTTCATGCTCGCCCATTCCCAGACCGTCGCCGATGACCTGTCCAGCGCCATCGATGCGGGCCGCCGCAGGCTCGCCAACGTCAACCTCAAGGCGCTGCAGGAGTCGGCCACGTCGGTCGCCCATTCGGCCCTGCCCACGATCATTGCCGCACCGCCGGCACGCCGGCGACGCTGGCCGATTGCCGGGTTCCTGGTGGTCATTGGGGTGGCCGTCATCGGCTACCTGTACCTGAACCGCCTGGCGCCGATGATCCGACAGCATGCTGCGGACGGAGACGATGGCGTGACCGCCAACTACCGACCCGTCGATGCCCCGACCGCCGACGGTATTTGGGTGGACAGCGAAGGCCAGCGCGATCCGGCACCTGATCTGGAGCAACTGCCCGGCATGCAGGTGGATCCCCAGTGACCCGGGGGGAGCGGCCGCAGGTGGTCGTGGTCCACCGATCCGACGGTCACGGCTGTCTGATCACCCTGCTGCTCTTGATCATTGCCTGGCCACTGGCCATCCTGTACTGGCTGTTCCGGCTCCTCGCCTGGGCGCTCCGCTCGGTCCTGGATGTGCTGACCCTGGGCGCCTTCCGTCGGCGCCGCTGACTCGGACGCCCGCCGACCTGGACTTCAGGCCGGGACATCGCCCTTGAGCAGGTCGCGCTCCACCTGGAGGCGGAGCCGATAGAGGATGTCCCATTCGTCGGTTGAGACGCTCAGCTTGACCAGTTCCGCGTCGATGGTCTCCAGCGCCGCCCGGGTCCGAGGTGAACCGGCCTTGGCCCGGCTGGTTGCGAGGAGTTCGAGGCGATCTTCCATACCCTGGGCTTCGGCGCTCGTGGTCAGGTGGGCCTCGGTGGTGGTCAGCCGCCCAAGCAGCGCGGCGCGTGCTCGCGTCCGTGTCGGCTGGGCTGCCGAGATGGCAATGTCCGACGGATAGAGGCCTACCCGGAATGCTCGTCCGCGTAGCTCGACGAGGTGATCGGGGCGCAGTTTGCCCACGCGGTCGCCGGCCACCCTGGTCAGGATCCAGGCCGGCAGGGTGAGCACCCTGGGAGCCTCGCTGACCTGGACGGGAAGGCCGGCCGCATCGAGGGCGTCCGCCAGGTCAGACACCATCTGGTCATAGCCTCCGGGCTTCACGACGATCGCAATGTGGGTGTCCGACCAACCATGACGAGCGCTGCGCACCTTGCGAGCAATGCCCACCCCTGCCAGGAACACAAGCAGGAAGCTGATCACCGGAGCGAGCACGTACCCCCGCAGGACCTCGCGGATCATGGCCAGTCCAACCGGCCGATCATCCTCGGCGGGCACGAAGAGGCCCGCGAGCCCAACGGCTGCTGGGAGCAGCAGCGCCAATCCGAGGAGAACGGCGCCCAGCCAGACCGCATCGACGAACGGCGGATGAGGAGTCGTGCTGAGCAGAACGGTGACGATGCTCGGCAGGACGAGGCTGAGCACGGCCAATACCCACAGCAGCGAGCCGGCCATCATTCCTACGAGGAAGACCTGGTGGGACCGTGGCACCCGCCCGAAGAGCAGGCTGGACGCCCAGCCCAGGGCACTCATCATCAGGTCGCCGGCAAAGCGCCCGACAATTCCGAAGATCGAGATCAGCGTCGTCACCGGCGGGGGACCATCACCGAAAGGGCGGCGGGCTCGATGGTGATTTTGATCGGCGTCGTCCCGATCACGCTTCCATCGGTTTCCACGTTTCGCCGGCCCTGGGTGTGGATCGAGATCTTGCGGGCCTGCGCCCGAAAGACGCGGCCGCCGTCGCTCTCGCCGAGCTCGGCATGCCGGAGCGCCTCCCAGCCGGCCAGCAGCGCCGGCACCGGTCCGGCTGCCCGAATGACGAAGACGTCGAGCAGCCCGTCGTCGGCCCGCACGCCCGGGGGCTCGAGACCCGGCGCCACGCGGCCCAGGTTGGCGACCAGGACCTGGCTGGCTTGTCGGGTCGATGCCACCCCGTCCAGCTTGATCCGGTGCCCAGCGTTGCGAATGTTGCCCGCCTCCAGGACCGCGCTGGCGACATAGGCCAGCTTGCCCCAGCGGCCCTTCTGCTCGCTGCTGGTTCGGCCCATGACGTCGGCATCGAACCCGATCCCGCAGGCAACCGTGAACGTCCGCCGCTTGCCGCCGATACGGATCCGGCCGACGTCGATGCGACGAGGCTCGCCCATCAGTGCGGTGGTAACGGCTTCGGCCGGTGGATGGGGAATGTCCAGGTTGCCGGCCAGGAGATTGCCGGTCCCGGTGGGCACGATCGCCAGCGGTACGGACGTCCCCGACAGCGAGTCGGCCACTTGCAGGACTGTTCCGTCACCACCGACCGCGACAACGACGTCGACGCCTTCGCGGACGGCCTTCGCCGACCAACTGCGTACCTCCTTCTTGCGCAAGGCAATCCGTGAGTCCGTCTTTACGCCAGCTTTCACCAGGAGGTCCACGACTTCCGAGACGATGCTGGCCACGTCGTGCCCCGGGCGCTGTCGGCCGATGACGAATGCCCGCTCGATCTTGGCCGCCACGGATGGCTCCTTCGAGTCACTCATGCCGCCGCTCGCGATGCAGCCGTGCGGCGGCCCGCGACCACTTGGCTCAGCCGACCGAAGACGCCCAGGCAGCCCAGGCCTCCCAGGAAGCCAGCCAGCACGTCGCTGGGGTAGTGAGCGTTCACGGCGACCCGGGCGACAGCGACCAGGACCACGATCAAGGCGAAGACGATGGGCAGTCCGATCCGCACCGTCCTCGGCAGCGACGACCGCCAGAGCAGGATGGCGATCATGCCGTAGATCGTGAGGGCCTCCAGCACGTGGCCCGATGGATAGCTGTAGACCACGCCTGGAATGGACGTGTCGAAGCCGGGCGGCCGGGGCCGGGCCACGAGTTCCTTGACCGCCTCGCTGCCGGCGGTCACGGCCGCCAGGACCAGGATGACGAGGACTGCCTCGCGCCGCCGGTGGGCGAGGAAGAGCCAGGCAACAATCCCCAAGCCGATCGCGATCAGGGGCAGATTGGCCGCGTCGGACAGGCCCTGCCAGAGGGGCATGTAGGCGGCCAGGTTGTGTGCGGCGTCAACCAGCGGCTGGTCAAAGAAGATCGGTGTCCGACTGGCAACGATCCAGGTGAGGATCGCGAACCCGCCCAGGCCGATTCCGGCCAGGGCGGCCCAGCCTGGCCATGCCGGGGCGTCTCCTGTATCTGTGCGCGGTTGCCGAGCATCGCTTCGGCTGCCGGCGCTGGCGTCTCGAGCCATGTCCTGCTGGGTCATCGTCCGGCCTCCTCGTAATCAGGTGCGACGGACGATACCGAGCAGGTTTGGAGGGAACCCTGTTGGCAGGACCATGTTTCTTGCAATTTTGATACAACCACGCCCTCGGCTGTAATCACTAGTTAGGGCCAGGCTGACTACGATCCCGGTCTAATCCTATTGAAGAGGTTGGCGTTGACCCGGATCCTCCTGTACACGGGCAAGGGCGGCGTCGGAAAGACGAGCATTGCCGCTGCGACGGCCCTCCTCAGTGCGGATCGCGGCCTGCGCACGATCGTCCTGTCTACCGACATCGCCCACAGCCTGGGCGACGCGTTCGGCATCCATCTGGGACCCGAGCCGGCCGAAATCGCCCCGAACCTGTGGGCCCAGGAGCCCGATGTCCAGTTCAACATCGGCCGCTACTGGGGATCGATCCAGGGATACCTGACGCAGCTCTTCAGCTGGCGC
Organism: Candidatus Limnocylindrales bacterium; assembly: GCA_038220425.1. Classification (GTDB taxonomy): domain Bacteria; phylum Chloroflexota; class Limnocylindria; order Limnocylindrales; family CSP1-4; genus Palsa-1033. The sequence continues at coordinate 3,203 of JBBRIV010000021.1, read as the reverse complement.
GGTCTCGATTCGGTGATGGCCGAAGAGATGACCGTTCTGCCCGGGATGGACGAGCTGGGCAACCTCCTGTGGATTGCCGATCACGTCGAGTCCGGTCTGTACGACTTGATCGTGGTCGACGCCGCTCCTACCGGCGAGACGCTCCGTTTGCTCTCGCTCCCTGAAGCCAGTCGCTGGTGGGTCGACCGGATCGCACCGATCGGGCGGCGGGTTAGCCGGGTTGGCCGGCCGATCATCGAGCGGATGATCGGCGTGCCGGTGCCCCAGGATGAAGTCTTCGCAGCGGCTGAGCGGCTACTCGCCCGATTGGACCAGGTCCATCGTCTCCTGGCGGACCCGGAGCGGTCGTCCGTGCGCCTGGTGCTGGGTCTGGAACAGCTTGCGATCGCGGAGGCCCGCCGATCGTTCACCTACTTCCACTTGTTCGGCTACCCCAGTGACCTGGTCATCTGTAACCGCGTCCTGCCCGCCGGGATCGACGGCTATTTCGCCGGCCTGCGCGCCACCCAGCAGGGCTACCTGCCCCAGGTCGAGGCTGATTTTGCTCCCGTCCCGGTCCGGACAGTGCCCTTCTTCGATCGTGAGGTTGTTGGCCTGGCCGGGCTACGGGAGATCGGCCGGGCCCTGTTCGGCTCGGGCGATCCAGCCTCCTTCTTCTATCACGGGCGTCCGTACCAGATCGTGTCGAAGGACGGTCGCCACGTCCTTGAAGTCGCTCTACCATTCACCAGCCGGGAAGAAGTTGGCCTGTCGCGCGAGGCCGATGACGTGCTGATTCAGGTAGGAAACTGGCATCGCACCCTGGTGCTGCCCCGGGCCCTGGTGGCGATGACGATCGCCGGAGCGAAGATGGACCAGGGGATCCTGCGGATCGAATTCGCGTCGAAAATGGTTCATCCGGAAGCAACGACAGGAGGAGCGTGACGTGACAGACCAGCCCGCAGCATCAGCAAGGCGACGCCGGGGCCCCTCGGCCGGCCTGCCGGCCGCATCCACGCCCGGCCTGCCGGCCCCATATGCGCCGGGCGCCGACGGCCAGCTCGCTGAGCTCGAAGCCCGACTCTCCCGGCTGGAGGCATCGTCCCGGTTGGGCGACCGAACCCGGGACATGGTCGGCCGGGTCATTCCCCCCGAGTCGACCCAGCATTTCCGCAACGCCGGACGCGAACACCTCCTGGGGATTCGGTCGATCGTGGACTTCTGGATCCGCCGGATCGAGCTCGCCGAGGATGGCGCCGAGGCTCCCCAGGCCACCCGTGAGCGGATCGAGGTTGAGTAACGGTGGGCGGAACACCCGTACTGCGCGGCCGGCCAACGCCGTAGGCAAGGGTCAATCGGCGATCAGCGCTCGGCTGTTCGATGCTGACCGGGTGGACCGGGAGCTGGAGCTGGGTCCCAAGACCGCCACCGGCGTGACCGACCGGCAACTCCTGTGGGTGGACCTTGTCGTGGCCGGCGAACCGGCCGAAAGCCCGGTCCCCCTGGAGTGGTTGCCCTTTGATGCCGCGGAGATTGCCCGCGCGTGGGCAGCCCCAGCCGTGCCTCGACTGACCGTCCACGGCGACTACTTCCTTGCCCGACTCGTCGTCCTCCGAACGGAACGCGGTCGTGACGTGCCGGAGACCCTGGACCTGACCGTCGGCAAGAACCTGGTCCTGACTGCCCATCGCAAGGCGATCCCATTTTTGGCCGAGCTGAATGGCCGGATCACCGCGGACACCAGCCTTGGCCAGATCGACTCGGCCGACTTCGCCAGCGTCCTGCTCGACGGCGTGATCACCGGCTACCTGGAGATGACCGACGCAATCCTGGCCCGGGTCGATGAGCTGGACGGCGAGGCGCTCAAGTCATCGGGTGGGCACGACCTGCTCTCCGAGCTCGTCGCCCTTCGCCACCGAATTGCGGCCACCCGTCGAGCGCTGGTCTCCCATCGGAGCGTGATGGTGGCGATCGCCGGCGTCGACTTCGAGGTACTGACGAGTGCCGAGGCTGGACCGCGGTTCGCGGGCGTCACCGAACGATTCAACGGGGCTGTCGACGCGATCGATGCCGCTCGCGAGGCCCTGATCGGCACCTTCGACATCCACATGTCGCGCACGGCCCAGCGCACCAACGACGTGATGAAAATCCTGACGATCACGTCGGTCCTGCTTCTCCCGACTGGCGTGATCGCGGGGTTCATGGGCATGAACATCCAGCCGCCTTACTCCAACGACGACCCAACCATCTTCTGGTATGTGGTCGCGATCATCGTGGTCACCGCCATCGGCACCCTCGTTGCGCTGCGGTTACGCCGGTGGCTGTAGGGCTCGTCCTGGGGCCGCTTCTGCGACACGTTGGCGCGACCGACGCAACCATCTGGGTGGAGACCGATGGGCCGTGTCGGGTCGACGTGCGCTGCGGTCCAGCATCGGCCTGTGCGCCCACCTTCTCGATCGGCGGCCACGCCTATGCCCTGGTCGTCCTGACCAACCTGGCCCCGGGCGAGAGTGCGCCATACACCGTCGAGCTGGACGGTGATCTGGTCTGGCCGCCGGCCGGGTCGCCCTACCCGCCCAGCCGGATCCGGACGATCGACCCGGCCCAGCCCTTCCGCTTGCTCTTTGGCTCGTGTCGTTCGCCTGCCTCGGTCAAGGTCAAGGACCCCACCGGCTCCGGCCAGGACGTCCTGGGTGCCTACGCTCGGCGGATGGCCGGCATTGAGCCCGCCGACTGGCCGACCGCGCTGCTCATGCTCGGCGACCAGGTGTATGCCGATTCGACCTCGGCCTCGACCCAGGCATTCATCGCCGCGCGCCGAGACCCGAAGGTGGCCCCCTACCTGGAAGTGGCCGACTTCGAGGAGTACACCCAGTTGTATGCCGAGTCGTGGGGCGACCCGGACGTGCGCTGGCTGCTGTCAACGATGCCCAGCTCGATGATCTTCGACGACCACGACGTGCTCGACGACTGGAATACGTCGGCATCGTGGCGGGCGGACATGGCCGCCACGACGTGGTGGGAGGAGCGGATCACCGGGGCGTTCATGTCCTACTGGATCTACCAGCACCTGGGCAACCTGGCGCCGGCCGACCTGGACAAGGACGCCATGTTTCAGCTGGCGCGATCCGGACCAGATGCGGAATCGACCCTCAGGTCGTTTGCCAAGCGGGCCGACCGGGAAGCCGACGGCGGACCCGGGGTGCAGTGGTCATACCGGCGTG
>JBBRIV010000020.1:0-20198 GCA_038220425.1 Candidatus Limnocylindrales bacterium | reverse complement strand
TGGCGAGCGAACAGTCGCCCCAGTAGATGCCGCCCCGGTGAAGGTCCACGAGGAGCGAGGCCATGGCATCGAGGAGCCGCTCGCGACCGCCCGACGAGCCCTGGGGCAGGCGCATCAGCAGCCGCCGGTACTGGAGCGAGTGAGCCAGGAATTCGGTCACCAGGATCGCGTTGCCGCTCTCCGGCTGCTCGGCCAGGCCGAGGGGCAGGACGGCCGGCAGCTGCAGTGTTTCGAGCCGACGCAGGACCTCGTACTCCCGCCGGGCGATCTCGACCGGCTCTTCCTTCAAGGCGATCAGCCGGTCGTCGTCCTGGACAAACCGGACCAGGTGGCGAGAGGGACCGATGGGCAGGACGCGCAGGTCGGCCCGGCCGGCCGTCCACTCTTCCAGGGGCAGCTCCCAGGGCAGCGCAATCAGGGTCGGTGACGCGCTCCGCAGACGGAGGTGCGGAAAGGCAGCCGGGTCAAGATCGGGCGTCGTCATGGCGTCCGGTTCGTCGGCGGACCGGTGGCTGGGGCCCTAGCGGGCCTGGAGCCGCTTCCTCAGGTAGGCGGTCAAGGTCGGGTCGTAGCCGAGCGAGTCGTACAAATGGCGAGCGGCCGGTCGGTGATGGCCGGCCGTGATCTCGACAAAGGCAGCCTCTCGTTCGCGTCCGATCCGCTCGGCCTCGGCCATCAGGACCCGGCCGATCCCCCGCTCGCGCACGGCCGAATCAACGACCAGGGCCACGATCCGGACGAACGCATCGTCGTGCTCGAAGCGGGGCAGCACGTGCAGGGCGATGAAGCCCAGGATCTCGCCGTCATGGTCGGCCACGATCACCTGTGAGTCGGGACCATCGAAGCGGGCCAGGCGCGACGCGACCGACGAAGCACCGGCCGGATAGCCCTCTTCGGTGAACATCGCGGCGATCCGCGGGGCGTCGGCCGTGGTGGCCGGGCGGAGCGCGACATCGGTTTCGATCATGGCTGCGATGGTACCCGGTTGCTCTTGTCCGGCGCCGACGTGCCTTCGACCAGGATCAGGAACGGGCCATCCGGGTTCGACCCTGGGCAGAGCCACTCCTCGCCCAGCGGTCCGATGCCCGGGCGGGCGCGCAGGTCTCTGCTGGCCCGGACCAGGTCCGATACGCCCAGGTACAGGGCGATCGGGCCTTCGCCATAGCGAGCGAGTGCGCCGGCCAGGCGACCCTCCGTGTTCGGGTCGAGGAGGAGCTTGGCCGGGTGATCCTCGGGCGAAGACCACGCCGACGCCCCAAGGAGGCGGTCGGGATGGGCTGATCGCCATGCGCCGCCCACATCGCGCGCCGCCCGATCGAACTCAACCGTGGCCCAGCCGATGGCGACGAGGTCAAGCGGCAGGTTCTGCCGGCGGCCCGGGTCGGGGTCGGGGTCCGCGTCTTGGTCCAATGCCTGGGCGAGTTCCTCGACCATCAACCGTGGCTGGCCCGCGGGCAGGCCATCGGCGCGTTCGACCTGGATCCTGGCCGACGCCAGCTCGATGGCGCCGTCCTGAAGTTCGAGGCCCATGGCGGTGAGGAGCGTCTCGAGGTCCGGGCCGAACCATCTGATCAGGAGTCGAGGCTGGGTCGTCACCGCCCAAGGATAGGCGGGACCTTGCGCCTCCTCGTGCTCGGTGCATGAGCATTCCAAGCGGAACGACGCCCCCAGCGACTCGACCGATCCAGGCAACGCCCGTCGCTCGATGATTCGCAGGCAACCTCGTGCAGGCGCGGGCTGCCCGGCGGCGCTAATGGCGTTCGAGGAGCCTCCGCTTCGTGCCTTGAGGCCCATCTTCCCCAAGGAATCCTCATGCACCGAGCACACCGCGCCCCAAAGGGGGTCGAAGGGCCCGGCTCGAGCGGCTTCCATCGCGCCGGCTATGCGTTCGCCCATCAAACAGCAGGCTTGTCGTATTCCGTTCCGGGTGCATCGACACTAGGAGCATAAAGCCGGGTCGCAACGACCTGTTGGGGTCAATTCCCGACCTGAATCGGGCCGGATCCGCTCCCGGCTGAGCGTGAACCGACCCAATCTCGTGCCGCGGACGCTGTCGGGAGCGAGTCAACAAAGGCTTAGGGCATGGGGTTGTGCTGGGAGAGTCCATGCACCCGGAGTCGAGCGGGCCAACGGCTCGCGCGGACCCGAATCGACGAAACCGGCTCGCGCGGACCCGAATCGACGAAACCGCGCCCGCGCCCCCAGCTCAACCGCTGCCCGCGGCTACAGCCGCGCGAATCGCTACGGCCGGCGGGCCACGAAGAGGGTGGCGCCGGAGGGCAGGTCCACGACCTCGGGCGAGCCAAGGCCGGCGCGCTCGAACTGGTAGGCGAAGCCGGCGTGGTCCCACAGGCGCGAGCCCTGGAAGAGCTGGTCCAACTGGATGCCCCACATCATTGCCCCGTGGAGCGAGCGCGACTCCTCGACCGACTCGGGCAGGCACCAGTCCAGGACCACCAGCCGGCCGCCGGGACGGACGCATGCCCAGGCCGACTTGAGCGCGATGACCGGATCGGCCTGGTCGTGCAGGGCGTCCTGGAAGTAGACGAGGTCGAACTCATCCGGCCAGGGCAAGTCTTCGCCCGATCGCGGCTCGATCGAAATCCGGTTCGAAAGGCCGGCCTCCTGGACATGACGCACGGCCCGCCCGAACGAATCAGGTTCCATCTCGACGCCGACCAGGCTCGTCTCCGGGAAGCGCGCCGCGACGGCGATCAGCCAGCGGCCGCCGCCGCAGTGGACGTCGAGCACCCGGCCGCCGGCGGCCAACCCGGCAGCCAGGTCGGGCAACGCTGCCAGCCCTTCCTGGAAGAAGACGGCAATGTCCTGCGCGGTGAGCGCTTCGATTGCCCGGTGATAGCGTGCCGGCCGGCTCTCCACGGGCCTGCCCGACCGGGCGAATTCAATCAGGCCGTCGTGATCGAGGCTGCTGACGATCGTCGAGACGAACTGGCCACCCAGGTAATCCGGGCTCTGGTCATCGAGCAGGATCGCCGCGACCTCCTCGTCCATCGTCGTGCGCTCGCCGTCGAACTCGACCAGGTCCACGGCATGGGCCAGGCGGACCCAGGCGCTCACGATTTCGGGCTGACAGCCCGCCTGGGTGGCCAGGCCGCTGGGCGTCAGGCCCGACGGAGCGGCTGCCCGAATCCGCCGGAACAGGCCCAGCTCGATGCCGAGATAGACCGCCCAGGCACGGTGGAAGCCAGCCAGGCTGGCCACGAGGTCATCGAAGCGATCGTCGATGGACATGGCCGGATTGTCGCATGCGTCAGTCAGTTGGCGATCCCGTGGACGCACCCTTGGACGCATCCGAATTACTGGCTAATGCGAAGTAGCCTATGACGGTCGAACCGGCTACGATGGACGCGACCGCAGCAGTCTCGAAGGAAGCCCGAACCATGCCCACCCTCGCCCGCTCGATCGGCCTCGGCCTCGCCGCCCGGGGTGATGTCGGCGACATCGTGGATTGGGCCCGCCAGGCGCGCGACGCCGGCCTCGATTCGGTCTGGATCCATGACTCGTACTACGAGCGCGACGCGATCAGCTACGCCACCGCGATTGGCCGGGCCCTCGAGCTGGACGGCGAGTCCGGCGACACCGGTTTTCGGCTGGCCCTGGGTGCGGTCAATCCCAACACCCGCCATCCGGTCGTGCTGGCGATGACCGGCTCGGCCCTCGACGAGATCCTGCCCGGCCGGATCGTGATGGCCCTGGGCACCGGCCTGCCTCTCCGGCTCAAGCAGATGGGCATCCCCTACACGCCCGAGGCGGCCCTCGAAGGCGTGTCGACCGCCATCGACCAGATCCGGACCTTGTGGCGAGGCGAGCGCCTGCCTTCGGCGACGCCCGGCCTGCCGCCAATCCAGCCGATGTTCGCGCCCACCCACCGGATCCCCATCCACATCGCCGCCTATCGGCGCGAGTTCGTGACCCTGGCCGGTCAGAAGGCCGATGGCTACATCGCCCGTCCGGCCGAGTCGATCGCGTCGCTGCGCGGGATCCTCGAGCGGCTCAACGCGGCGGCGGTCGAGGCCGGGCGCGACCCGGCCGAGATCGAGACCGAGGGCTACCTCCTGTCGCTGGTCGATTCGACCCGGCGCGAGGCGCTCAACCGGGCCAAGCGCGAGCCGTTCGTGATCTACATGATGTCGATCCTGGGCGACATCTCGCTCAAGCGGGCCGGCTTCGATATCGACCTGCGGGACCGGATCTCGGCGGCCTGGAAGGCTGAGGACTACCACGGTGCCGGTGCCCTGATCCCCGATGAGCTGCTCGACGCCTACATGCTGTGCGGCACCCGCGAGGACGTGGCGGCCAAGGCCATGGCCTTTCACGCCGAAGCCGGCCTGGGCCTGCCCCTCCTCCAGCCGGTCCTCCAGGAAGATCACCAGATCGACGAGCTGATGGCCGCCGCGGCGCTGTATGCCGGCCTGCCCGAGCCGGCCCGTAGCCGAGCCGCGGCTCGGGCGGCCGGGCCGGTCGTGGCGGCTGCCGGCGCCGCAGGCGACCCGGCAATCGGGGCGGCCGGCGATCCATCGACGGAGTCCGGCGGTCCCGGCGTGATCGGCCTGGCCGATGATCGCCGCCTGGGGCTGGGCGATCGGGCCAACCGTCGGCTCGGAGCCCTGTGGGAGATCCTCCGTCCCTTCGCCTACACGGCTTCGGTGATCCCGGTCCTGGCCGGCGGCGCAATCGCAGCGGTCGACCACAACTTCCTGTGGCTGCCCTTCGTGGCCGCCCTCCTCGGCGGTGTGCTCCTGCACTCGGGCACGAACATCATTAACGAGATCTACGACGTCCGGAAAGGGATCGACACGATCACCTCCCCCCGCGCCAGCCATGCCCTGCTCAAGGCCCGGCTGACCGAGCGCCAGGCCTTCGTGGCCGCGTTCGTCGCCTTCGCCGTCGCGACTGCGATTGGCGTGTACCTGATCGTGCTGCGCGGGCCGGCCATCGTCGGCCTGGGCCTGGCCGGGCTCCTGGGCGGCTACTTCTACACGGCGCCGCCGTTCGAGTACAAGTACCGCGCGCTGGGCGTGCCCCTCGTCTTCGTCCTGATGGGTCCACTGATGGTGGTCGGCACCTACTTTGCCGTTACGGGCATCTGGAGCACGACCGCGCTGGCTGCCTCGGTCCCGGTCGGCCTGCTGGTGACGGCGATCCTGGATGGCAACGAATGGCGCGATATCAGCGAGGACAGCCGGGCCGGGATCTCAACGCTATCGGCGCGGCTGGGCCGGGAACGCGCCCATTACTTCTACGTCGCCCTGGTCCTCGGCGCGTACATGACCCTGGGCCTGACCGTTGCCGTCGGCTGGTTGCCTCCGCAGTCGCTCCTGGCCATTGTGTCGCTGCCCTTCCTGGCCCAGGTGATCCGCTCGGCCGAGCTGGGTGCCACCGGCCAGCAGCGGGCGATCGCGATGCTCGACGTGCAGACCGCCCGTCTGCACCTGACCTTTGGGCTGCTCCTGGTGGCCGGGATCCTCCTGTCGGCTGGGCCGCTTCATGGCTGATCCCCGTCCAGCAGAAGAATCGCGATCGTCGGGGCCGGGCAGCGTCCCGCTCGTCCTGGGCCTGGCCGCTGCGATCGCCGCCTTCAGCGCCACCTTCAATGGGCCGCGCGACCGGTTCTGGACCCGGATGACCTACACCGGGGCTGGTCTCGGGACCTTCGCACTGCTCACCTCGAATCGATCCCGGCGCCTGCGGCCGCGGTGGTGGCACCTGCCGCTGGGACTGGCCTCGGCGGGCGTCCTCTACCTGACCTTCCAGGTGGGCGACCGGTTCGCCCGGCGCTACGTCCCGGGTGGCGATGCCCAGATCCGCGACATCTACACGTTGCGGACGCTCCGGCCCAAGCCTGAGATCGCGGCCCGCCTGGCGTTGCTGGTCGGTCCCGCCGAGGAGATCTTCTGGCGGGGCCTGGTCCAGTCGGCCCTGATGCGCCGCTACGGTCGCTGGCGCGGCGCGGCGCTGGCCGCGATGGCCTACGGCGGCGTCCACGTCGTGACCGGCAACTTCACCCTGATGGGCGCGGCCGGGATCGCTGGTACGCACTGGTGCACCCTGTACGCGGCCGGTGTCCCACTGGGCGCCCTCATCGTCAGCCACACAACCTGGGACATCTGGATCTTCCTGGTGCAGCCCACGGGCGAGATCGACGCGATCGACGGCCAGGGCAACGTGACGCGTCTCGACCTGGCGGGCGCTGGCGCCTGACGCTCAGGGCGCTCCGGCAGCGCGGCGTGTGCCGGCGCGCGGATACGACGACCATTCTGAGCTAACGAGTTTGCGCGGGCGATTCGGGCGATTCGAGCCCGGCGGACGCTCGATTCGGGGCTGAATCGCGTCCTGTACCTCAGAATCGGTCGCCCGGACCTCGGAATCGAGCGGAAATCGGCCTGACCGAGGCCGAAATCTCGCCGCTTAACGGTGTCCGGCATATCCGACGGCGCGGGTCCTCCGGAAGGGCCAGTCGTCGGGTCGGCTCTCCGGCCGCTGGGCCTGTGCAGCTGCCCCGAACCCGTCGCCGCGGTCATACACTCGGCCAATGCAGCCGGTCAAGCAGTCGCCGAGCGCCAAACGCGACATCTCGAACGCAGCGAACCTTGACAATTTGCGCAACGCGATGCGTTCCTTGCGAGACCGGCTGTCGGTCGAGCCGAGTGTCCGCTCGGCCTGGATTGAGGCGTCGGCCGACTACTACATGGCGTTACATCCCGAGGAGGCCAGTTGGCGGCACCGCGACCAGGGTGATGCCGGCATCCCGACGGTCCGAGAGATCCAAGATCGTGCCGCCGTTGCCGACCGAGCCTGGAAAGCCAGGCCACCAACCGGCCGGATCGATCCGGATCCTGAACAACGCGATCTGTGGTCCACTCAGGTTGGCTGGGCGCAGGAGGCTTTGGCCCTTGTCTTCTCGGACGCATTCTGGGCTGCCGAGTCCGCGCTTAAAGCGGGCGACTCGAGCGGTCTTGAGTATGGGATCCGCTTCCTCGAAGCCGATCCAGTATGTTACCGAGCAGGACGCACAAAGGGACGGTTGATCTTTCCGATCACTCGCTGCCAGCTGGACAAACGAATGCTCGAGCGCCTTCGGAGTGTTGTCCTGGCGGTCGTTGACGACCCTCGTCGACGGCGGGAGCTTCGCCACTACGGGCGGCTTGCATACGCAGTCGGCACGGCCAACCTTCGCCACGAATTGGGACAGCGAACCCTCGACTCCGACCCTCAGGTCCGCTTCAACGCGCGCACGGTCCTCGAAGGCTGGACGCGCCTTTCGTCGGGCGACACCAGCGCACGCTAGCCGCCGCCCCGGCTGCTTAAGACGGCCGTCATCTCCGACGGTCCCGCCGGCCGGCGAGAGCCGTAGGGCCCGGCGCAACGTCTACCGGCAATGCAACCGGCGGGCCGGTGGGCGTGTTATGAACCAGTGATGGACACCACGTTGGCGGCACAACCCTCGGCACCTGCGGGCCACGAGATCGCCGATCTCCGCCCGGCGCTCGCGGCGAACCTCGAGGCGGCATTTCCCGCATTCGTCGCGGCCGAGAGCAACCGGATCTACGCGATTGCCCTGCGCCTGACCGGACGGCCGGCCGATGCCGAGGACCTGGCCCAGGACACCCTCGTCCGAGCGTACCGAGCCCTCGGAACGTGGGACCAGCTGAGAATCCGCGAGCTCAACGTCCGGCCGTGGCTGGCCAGCATCGTGGTCAACCTGGCCAGGAATCGGGCCAGGTCCTGGTTGAGTCGTCCGCCAACGGTGAGCCTGATCGTCGAACTGGCTCATCCCCAGATCCATACCCATGAAACTCCCCACGGCCGGCTCGAGCGGCGCGAGGACGCCCAACGATGGGCCGACCGCCTGCTGGCCCTGCCCCAGCGCTACCGAGCGCCGCTCGTGCTGCGCCACGTGGACGGGCTGTCCTACGAAGAGATCGGCGAGGCCCTCGACCGGCCGACCGGCACAGTCAAGGCCCAGGTCCATCGCGGCATCGCGCTCCTCCGAACCGCCCTCGAATCTGAAGTTTCCGCCCAGGAGGTGGCCTCATGAACCCGTCGTCCGATATCGAAGCCGCCCTGCACGACCTGGCCGTCAACGCGCCGGCCAGCCTGGCCGACCGAACCCTCGTCGCGGTTGGGCTGGCCGATGCCTACGCTCCGATCGAGACCGCGATCGGCCGGATCTGGGTCGCGTTCAACGGCCTGGGCGTGAGCGCGGTCGAAGCGGCCCCGTCCGGTGAGGCCTTTGAGGCCCGGCTGCTGGCCGAGCACGCCCGGCGCGCCCATCGCCTTGACCAGCTTCCACCCCGCCTGGCCGGTGCGATCCAGCGCCGCCTGGCCGGCGATCGCCGGGTGTCGATCCCGCTCGACCTGCGCGGTCATTCGTCGTTCGAACGGGACGTCTGGCTGAAGGCCCTCGAGATCCCCCGGGGCGAAGTCCGCCCGTATGGCTGGATCGCTGCCGAGATCGGGCGCCCGAAGGCCGTCCGGGCCGTGGGCACGGCGCTCGGCCACAACCCCGTACCCCTGATCGTGCCCTGCCACCGGGTCGTCCGGAGCGATGGAATGCTGGGCCAGTATTCGCTGGGTGGGCCGGCCAACAAGCGGGCATTGCTCGCGTCGGAGGGCCTCGATCCAGACGGCATGGAGCGGCTCGCCCGAACCGGGATTCGCTTCATCGGCTCGGATACGACCCGGATCTACTGCCTGCCGACCTGCCACAACGCCCGGCGGATCACGGCCGCCCACGAGGTCCGCTTCCGCTCAGCGGCGGCCGGCGTGGCGGCCGGCTATCGCGCCTGCCGGGAGTGCCGTCCGGCGATCGCCGCCTAAGTCCGGCAATTCCGGCCATTCAGCAGGCCCACCGCACGGCATGTATGCTCCGCACTTGGACCAGCCCGCTCGGCCAAGTTTTCCTGATGATGGCCATGTGCGCGTGCGCAGCACCGCCGGCCCGCTCGCAATCTGGCTCGGCCTGCTCACGATCTACTTCGTGTGGGGCTCCACCTACATCGGCATTCGCCTGGCCGACGAGTCGATCCCGCCGTTCCTGATGGCCGGCGCCCGCTTCCTGGTCTCGGGCCTGGTCCTGCTCGCCTGGGAGACGTTCGCGGTCAGCCGCATCCGGCGCGACTCGCGGGTCCCGGCCGCCGACCGGCCGGGCCTGCCAACCAGGCGCCAGGTGCGCGACTCGGCGATCGTCGGGGCCGCCCTGCTGCTGGGCGGGATGGGCCTGGTGGCGCTCGGCGAGAAGACTGTCCCGGCCGGCATCGCCGCCTTCCAGATCGCCCTCCTGCCGATCTGGATCGCGGTCCTGGGCTGGGTCTTCTTCGGCGAACGCCTCCCCCGCATCGTCATCGTGGGGATCGTCGTGGGGCTGGTTGGCGTAGCCATCCTGGTCGGCCCGTTCGGATCGACCGGCGGGTTGGCGTTCGATCCGTTCGGCTTATTTGTCCTGCTCTGCTCGCCGATCTTCTGGGCATCGGGCTCGCTCTTCGCCAGCCATCGCGCTGTGCTGCCCCAGCGGCCGTTGACCGCAACGGGCATCCAGATGGTCTTCGGCGGATCCTTCCTGATCCTGGCCGGCATCCTGACCGGCGAGCTCAATGGGTTTGCCCTGGCGGCCGTGACCGGTCGCTCCATCCTGGGCCTGGCCTACCTGACCACGATCGGCAGCCTGATCGGGTTCACGACCTACATCTGGCTGCTCCGGGTAGCGCCCCTGACCAAGGTCGCGACCTATGCCTACGTCAACCCGATCGTGGCCTTTGTCCTGGCCGGGCTGCTGCTGGGCGAGACGATCGAGCCGCGGACCGCTCTCGCCGGCGCCGTCATCGTCCTGGGCGTTGCCCTGATCGTGACCGCCCGCGGCCGGCCGGCGCCTGAACCGGAACCTGTGGTCGTGCCGGCGGGCGCGACTTAGGCCTCGCTGACCACCGTCCGGGCAACGCGCCGGGCCAGGGCCATGACGGTCAGCATCGGGTTTGCCCCGAGGGCCGTCGGGAAGAGGGACGCGTCGGCAACGTATAGCCCGCCGACGACCTGGTCGGAGTTCCCGCGACGGACGCGGCCGGCCGGATCGCACGGATGGAGGCGCGGATTCGAGCCCAGCCGGACGGTGCCCATCTGGTGGGCCGAGAAGAGTGAGCCACGATTGGGCCGAAAGTCGAACGAGCCCAGGCGCTCCTCGAACTCGGCGTAGGCCCGTTCCTCACCGCCCGGGCCGAACGCCTGCCGGCCGTGCCAGGCCGGCGGAGTCCCGGTGGCCACGATCTCGCGAGCGCCGGCGGCCCGGGCGATCCGGGCCATCCTGATCAGGGCGTGGCGAAGGGTGGCGACGCCGGTCGCGTCGAGGGCATAGTCAATCCGAACCCCACCTGCCGGCGACAGGCTGACCCGGCCCTCACCGCCATCCCGGGTGATGGCGATCAGCGGACCGATCGAGCCGACGCGCTCCATCATGCTGGCGTGGGCATCGGCGCCCTCCCAGGCCAGGGCCAGGGCGATCAGGCCCGGGTGCCCAGGGGCCGACTCGATCACGTACCCGTTGCGCCCGCGCTCGCCAGTCATGAATTCGACGGAGCGGGCCGCCTGCATCACCCCCGTCCACATCTCGATCGGTTCGCCGAACCGGCCGAAGACGACCGGGACCGGCTGCAGGCGCAGGTTGCGACCGATGGCCGGATGCTCGAGACCGCTCCGGATCAGGATGGCCGGGCTGCGCAGGGCCCCGGCGGCGATGACGACCTGCCCGGCGCGAACCGTGAGCCGCCGGGGCAGCACGGTTCCGTCGGTCGCCGCCCAGCCCACGGTCGCCTCCACGCCGGCCACTCGATCCCCGTTGAGCAGGACTCGGTCGACCCGGGCATCGGCCACCAGCCGGGCACCGCGCAGGGTGGCGTCGGCCAGGTGAGCCTGGAGGCCGGAGCGCTTCGTGCCGGCCCGGCAGCCGAACGGGCACGATCCGCAGCTCGTACAGGACGCGGCATTGCGGTCGGTTGGACCGGCTTCGATGCCCAGGGCATGGGCACCGGCAATCAGCGCTGCGTCCCTGGCCGGCACGGCCGGCGACGGCGCGACACCGAGCTCACCCCGGATCGCCTCGTAGTCCGCATCGCCCTCGGCGCCGTCGAAGCCGGCCACGCCATGCTCGGCCGCCCACTCGCGGCGAACCTGGGCTGGTGCCGTGATGCAGGTCATCCAGTTGATCGTGGTACCGCCACCCACGGCTGCGCCGGCCAGGATCGAGATCGAGCCATCCCAGGTGGAGGTCAGGCCGTGGTCCAGGTACAACCGGTCGAATGCGGCCAGCTCGTGGGTGGGCATCTCGGACTCGGGCACGAACGGGCCCGCTTCCAGGATGACCACGTTCCGGCCGGCTGCCGCGAGCTCGCGGGCAACCACGCCGGCTCCGGCACCCGAGCCGACCACGACAACGTCCGCATCGAGGGTCAGATCCGCTGGACCGGCGGCCAGGGCCAGCGGTCGGATCGGCGTCGGCCGGTCGGTCAGGGGCGCAACCTCGGGCCGGTAGCCGATCGCCGCCCAGTACGGATTGGGGACGCCCGGCTCACCCGGATCAGCGTAAGCCAGGAATGACAGCAGCTTGCGCAGGGCCTGGTAGGCACTCCGGCGCTGGGCGAAGCGCGAGGTGCTCCAGCTCAGGAGGTAGCGCTCGCGGGTCGCCGGCGACATGTCCCGGAAGCGGGTTGGGCCGGCACCCAGCAGGGCATTGACGATCGGCCGTTCCAGCAGGCGCAGGACCATCCGGAGCTGGGCGACCTGCTCCGGGTCGGCGGCCAGGTCCAGGGCCGCGGCGGCCAGGTTCGCCCGGCGGGTCGCAGCGCCCCGGACGAAGGTTTCGGCGATCGCAGCGAGGGTGGCCAGCTCCTGGGTTGACCAGCCGCCGGCCGGGGAGACCGACGACGGCTGGGCCGCCAGCGTCATACCCGGTTCACGCGGGGACGGCTCGACTGAACCCCTGGGCCGGCCACGCTTCGCAGCGTAGCGGCCGGTCCTCCCGATAGCCCAGGGCGTAGTCGGCCTGGATCAGGGTGTGGAGCTGGCTGGTTCCTTCGTAGATCACGGCGGCCTTCGAGTTGCGCAGGTAGCGTTCCACCGGAAACTCGTTCGAATAGCCGTTGGCGCCGTGGATCTGGATGGCATCGAGTGCCGCCTGGACCGAGTGCTCGGTGGCGTGCCACTTGGCCAGGCTGGTCGCCCGGGTGTTGCGCAGGCCCTGGTTCTTGAGCCAGCCGGCCTGCCAGACCAGCAGCCGGCCGATCTCGGTCCCAGCAGCCATCTTGGCGATCATCTGCTTGACCAGCTGATGACGGCCGATCTCGTCACCGAACGTCTGCCGCTCGTGGGCGTACTTGAGGCTGGCGTCGAGACAGGCCTGGGCCAGGCCGACCGCTCCGGCCGCCACCGTGTAGCGACCCTGGTCGATGGCGCTCATCGCGATCAGGAAGCCCTCGCCCTCTTCACCCACCCGGTTTTCGACGGGGACCTCGCAATTCTCCAGGTTGACGATCCCGGTGTTGCCAGCGTGAATCCCCAGCTTGCCCTTGAGGGTCCCGGTGGACAGCCCCTTGAAGCCGCGTTCGACGATGAATGCGGTCACGCCCCGGTGCTTCTTGGCCCGGTCGACGGTGGCGAAAACCAGGAAGTTGTCGGCGATATCGGCCAGGCTGATCCAGATCTTCTGCCCGTTCAGGCGGTAGATGTCGCCATCCCGCTTGGCGGTGGTCTGCAGGGCACCCGCGTCGGTGCCCACACCGGGCTCGGTCAGGCCGAAGGTGGCCAGCTTCTCGCCGCGGGCCTGGGGCACGAGGTACTGCTGGCGCTGGGCCTCGGTCCCCCACTGGAGCAGGGTCAGCGAGTTGAGCCCGACGTGCACGCTCTGGACGACCCGGAAGGCCGTATCGGCCCGCTCCAGCTCCTCGCACAGCAGGGCGAAGCTGATGTAGTCCATGCCCAGGCCTCCGTAGGCCTCGGGGATCGGCGCGCCCAGGAAGCCCAGCTCGGCCATCCGGCTGAAGACCTCGCGATGGGTCTCGCCCTGGCTGTCCCACTCGCGAATATGGGGCAGGATCTCCGCCTCGGCAAACGCCCGGGCGCTGGCCTGGACCAGCCGGTTCTCGTCGCTCAGGCGGAAGTCGATCACGACGCTTGAACCTCGGGTGGGTGGGCCAGGAACGAGGCCATTGTGCCATTGCCACGGGGCGGGCGGTCGCTCGCCCGAGCCGGTATCCTCGCTGAATGGACCCACAGACGCCGCCCACTGCCCCGATTGCCCCGAGCGGAATTGACCTGAGCGCCCTGGCTGCGCCGAACCTGACCCCGGTCCTGGGGCGCTACTTCGAGCGCAGCTGGAGTCACGGGATCGGGCACCGCCTGTACGACACGGACGGCAAGGGCTACCTCGACTTTGCCAACGGCATCGCCGTATCCGCTCTCGGCCACAGCCACCCGGCGGTCAGCAAGGCGATCCATGAGCAGGTCGACCGGTTGATCGTACCGACCGCGGCGATCGGCTACTCGGAACCGGTCGTGCGCCTGGCCGCGGCCCTGGCGGCAACGTTTCCCGAGCCACTCGACACGGTCATGTTCCTGAACTCGGGCTCGGAGGCGATCGAGGCGGCCCTCAAGCTGGCCCGGCGGACGACCGGGCGAGCCGGGATCATCGCCTTCCGGGGCGGCTTCCACGGTCGGACCCTGGGTGCGGCGTCGGTCACCAGCTCTGCCCTGAACTACCGGGCCGGCTATGAGCCGCTCCTGCCGGGAGTTCACCTGCTGCCCTTTCCAGCCGTCTACCGCGATTTCGATGGGGACGAAGATCGGGCGACCGCGGTGTGCCTGGCGGCCCTCCACGACCTGGTCGACTTGGTCGTGCCGGCCGCCGAGATCGCATCGATCCTGATCGAACCGATCCAGGGTGAGGGCGGCTACAACCCGGCCCCGGTGGCGTTCCTGCGGGCACTCCGCGAGTTCAGCAGCCAGCACGGGATCGTGCTGATCGCCGACGAGATCCAGACCGGCTACGGCCGGACCGGCCGGATGTGGTCGTTCGAGCATGCCGGGATCGTGCCCGACGTGGTGTGCGTGGCCAAGGCAATTGCCAATGGCCTGCCCCTCTCGGCGATCGTCAGCCGGCGCGACCTGCAGGTGCGCTGGGGTCGGAGCGCCCATGGCAGCACATATGGCGGTAATCCGGTCGCCTGTGCCGCCGGCCTGGCCGTGCTGGCCACGATCCAGGCCGAGCACCTGGTGGACAACGCCGCCGCGCGTGGGGCGGAGCTGACGCGCGGTCTGCAGGTGATCGCGGCCGAGGATTCGCGGATCGGGGACATCCGCGGGCCCGGTCTGATGATCGGGATCGAGTTCGTCAAGGACCGCGCGACGAAAGAGCCCGACGAGGGGCTGGTCAGCGCGCTCATTGCCGGCTGTGCCGACGCGGGCTTGCTCGTATTGGCCTGCGGCCGCGACCACAACGTGGTCCGGCTGATTCCGCCCGTGGACGTCAGTCCGGCGGAAGTGGGCGAAGCGCTTGGGATCCTCGACCGAACCCTGGCCTCATTGCCCAGGTAGAACGGGCGGCACGGTGCCGCCGGGACTAGCGGTTTCGGGCGAGGAAGGACATCACGTCTTCAAGGCGAAAGCGTCGATCGCCTCGCTTGCAGACGCGATAAAAAGGAAGTTCACCGCGGTCCCCGAGTCGCTTCACCGTGTTCACGTGCAGGTGGAGCATCTCGGCAACTTCGCTCGCAGTGAGCATCGGTCCCAGGTCGGTGGCGGCCATTGATGCCATCGGTCGAGTTTGCCTCACGTCGGTGCGTCTTCGGCCGTTCCGGGCCCGTCCGGTTGTGACGGGTAGAGTGCGGCCTGCTGCTGAGTGGAGAGTACGGGTGGGGCCTACTCACCGACTAGCCGTACGTTCGTCCCGACCGGGAGTACCACGGGCGGATCGCGCGACCCTGTTCTGGAGGTCGTTCGGAGCGTTCCGCGGTGCCCGGCGTGGCTCCGCGCCGCGCTGACGAAGTCAGGCACCGCGCCCCGGCCGCGCCCGAGCCGCGCCCCGGCCGGGCCCGATATCACGACTATTGTTAGTCGACGCGCTGATGGCGCCGCTTGGGACCGGATCCGGCCCGTTTTGGGCAGTCCGAGCCGGATTCGATCACGACTAACCGTAAATCGACCCTACGACGAGGCATCTGGGGCCCCCGACAGGTCGGCCGGGCCGTTCAGGCCGGCACCTAACAATAGTCGTGATATCGCCGGGCACTGAGCCAGGGCGAGTGGCGTCCCCGGAAGGGATCGAACCTTCGACCTACCGCTTAGAAGGCGGTTGCTCTGTCCGCTGAGCTACGGGGACACGCCGGGCAACAGTCTACGCAGTGGGTCAGGACCCGGTCGACGGCCATTGCCCACCGATAGCGCAGCCTAGCTCGCGATGGGCGTCGCCTGGTCCCCGCTCAGCAACAGTTCGGGGACCTGGCGAAATCCACCGGGCTTGCCCGCTGCGCCGAGGTCGATCAGCCAGACCAGGTCGAACCGGTCATCCGGCCAGATCTGGGGTGCGCTGGACGTATCGCCGATGAGCATGTTGGCGATCGACGGGATCAGGTGGTGCTCCCAGCTGATCAGAACGACGCCGTCGGTGCCTCGAACTGCCTGGACCAGCTGGCCCAGCTCCTCCTTGAGGAACCGCGAATCGATCGTCAAGCCGAATCGCTCGGCCAGCGGCTGAAGCGTCTCGAGCGGGCGGCGGCTGCTGCTCTGCGGTCCAACTTGCGAGGCGAACAGGTGGCTGGGTGTCGGAAGCCGGGGATCCTGACGAGCTGACGAGTCCCCAACGAACAGTCCGACCAGGGCGCCGGCTCGTTGCCAGCCCCGCGGAGTCAGCGACTCGGGATCGGTCAGCCCGTCCGCCGAGACACCCCTGGGTGTGCCTGCGCCGGCAGGTTTCTCGGCGTGGCGAATGATCATCACCACGCTTGGCACCGTGCTCAGATCGTCCCACTGAACGTATTGCACTTGCCCGGGTCGCCCTGCTGGTAGCCGACGGTGAACCAGTGCTCTCGCTGGACCGATGAGCCGTGGGTCCACGATTCCGGCGTCACCTGGCCCTGGAACTCCTTCTGGATCCGGTCATCGCCTACCGCAGCCGCGGCATTGAGGGCATCGGTCACATTGGCCGCCGTCAGCGGCAGCAGGAAACCGGTGCTGGCCGCGTGGTTGGCCCACACGCCGGCGTAGCAATCAGCCTGGAGCTCGGTCCTGACCGATCGACCCTGGGCACCCTGCTGGCTCGTGCCCTTGTCCAGCACCCCCAGCAGGTCCTGGATGTGGTGACCGTATTCGTGGGCGATGACGTAGGCCTGGGCCGCCGGACCGCCGGTCGCCCCGAACTTGCTCTGGAGCTCATCGAGGAACCCCAGGTCGATGTAGACGAGCTTGTCGTTGGGACAGTAGAAGGGCCCGACATCGGTGCTGGCGGGACCGCAGCCGGTGGAGGTCTGGCCGCTGAAGAACACGGTCCGAACGGGGACGTAGGCGGTGCCCGATCCAGCGAGCTCGCTCGTCCAGAAGGCCTGGACGCTGTTGATGTAGCCCAGGATCCGGCAGTCCTGGTGGGCGTTCGCGTCGGCACCGGTCTTGCACGACGTGGCCAGGGCACTGCTGGCCGGGCCCTGGTCCTGGACCTGGCCGTCGCCGGCGAGCTGGTTGAGCAGGTTCGAAAGGTCGTCGGGCGATGGGCTGCCGCTGCCTCCGCCACCCAGCAAGGTGTAGATCAGGACGATCACCAGGCCGATCCCGCCGCCGCCGGCGGCCAGCCCGCGGCTGCCGATGGACCGGCCTCGGACGTCCTCGACCTGGGACGGGTCGAGCCGGGCGTTGGGGTCGAAGGTCACTGGTTCGCCCTGCTCAATGCTTGCCGAACAGCGTGCCGAAGACCCCCCGGATCAGGTCCTGGCCCACCCTGGAGGTCACGATCTTGGTGCCGGTTCGCAGGATCTGGGTTTCCTCGCGCTTCTGGGCCGCGGCTGCCTGGGTCTGGGCGCGCTGCTGGGCGCGCTGGGCCTGGTCGGCGGCCCGCTGTGCCTGGGCAGCCTGGCGCATCTGGTCGCGCAGCTGGCGCTGGTATTCGGCCTGGCTCATCGTGACCTGGCCGGGCGTGGCCGGCGCAGCCCCCGGATAGCCGGCCGGGGCGCCGGCCTGGACGGCCGCCTGGGCCGCGGCCTGGGCCGCCTGGATCCGGGCGGTGATGATCTCGTAGGCACTCTGGCGGTCGATGGTGGTGCCGTACTTGGGGCGCAGGGTGCCTGTGGCCACCAGCCCCTGGAAGGTCACCTGGTCGAGCGCCCCGAACAGGCAGTCGGGCGGCACGAGGCGCGTGGCGGCCAGGGCCGTGGGCACGCCGTGCGGCGACAGGACCGTGACCAGGGCCTCACCGATGCCCAGCGACGTGATCACCTTCTCGACGTCGTAGAACGTCGACATCGGGAAGGTTCGAGCCGTCTTGTGGAGGTTGTCGGCATCCTGCGGGGTGAAGGCCCGCAGGGCATGCTCGATCCGGTTGCCCAGCTGGGCCAGGATGGCCGGTGGGATGTCGGTCGGGGCCTGGGTCGAGAAGAAGACGCCCACGCCCTTCGAGCGGATCAGCCGGACGGTCTGCTCGATCTGGTCGAGGAGCGCCTGCGACGCGTTGTCGAAGAGCAGGTGGGCCTCATCGAAGAAGAAGGCCAGCTTGGGCTGGGGCAGGTCGCCCACCTCGGGCAGGGCGTGATAGAGCTGGGCCAGCATCCACAACATGAACGTGCTGAACAGCTTGGGCTTGTCCATCACGTCCGACAGCTCGAGGACGCTGACGATGCCCTTGCCGTCGGCCGTGGTCCGAAGCAGGTCCATCACGTCGAACTCGGGCTCGCCGAAGAAGATGTCCGAGCCCGACTGCTCGAGCATGATGATCGAGCGGAGCAGCACGCCAACCGAGGCCGGCGACATGCCGCCGTAATCGGCGAGGGCCGGCTTGCCTTGATCCGAGCTCAGGAACTTCAGGATCGCCTGGAGATCCTTGAGATCGAGCAGCGGCAGCTGGCTGTCGTCGCAGTACTTGAAGATCAGCGACAGGATCGAGGTCTGGGTGTCGTTCAGCTCCAGGACCTTGCCCAGCAGGACCGGTCCGAACGAGTGGACGCTGGCCCGGACCTGGGCCCCCAACTGACCCGACAGGGACAGAAACTCGACCGGATGGCCAGACGCCTGGAAGGTCATCTGGAGGTCCTTGACGCGCTGGACGACGGCGCCGTTGTTGGGATCGTTGGGGCCGGCGATCCCGGTGACATCGCCCTTGATGTCGCTGATGAACACGGGCACGCCCACCGCCGACAGCTCGCCGGCCAGGACCTTGAGGGTGGTCGTCTTGCCGGTGCCGGTGGCTCCCGCGATCAGGCCGTGCCGGCTGATCATGGCCAGGGCCACCTGGACCCGGACGTCGGCCTCGACCTCGCCATCGACCATTGGCGCGCCGAGGACCAGGCCGGGCTGGGTCAGGGCGTACGCCGCCGCCATGGCGTCGTGGAATGCCGTGTTCACGCTTGGGCTCTCCTGTACTCGGTTCGGATGCGTGCGGCGGGGACGGTCAGGAGTGCCCCCCGGTCAGCCCGGCCAGCATCTGCTGGAGCTGCCCCACTGCCCCCTGGACCTGGGCCGCGTTGGGCAGCGTTCCGTTGGGCGTCAGGCTGGACACGATGTGGGGCAGGATGGAAGCCACCCCGGCGAGGACCTGGTCGGCCGGGATGCCCGATTTGGCAGACAGGTCGGCAAGTTGGCCCGAGGACAGGACCTGCTCCACCTGGGCCGGCGTGATCGGCTGCTTCTCGGCGTTGCCTACCCACGACTGGGCCACGTCGCCGAGGCCGTTGGCATGCATCGAGTCAACCAGCTGGTGCAAGCCCGTCTGTCCGTTCGAAGCCTGGCCGCCGAGCAGCCCGAGGATGGCCGGCAGGAGGCTGCTGATCAGGCCAGCAAGGCCACCGGCCGTGATGCTCCCGGCTCCGCCGCCCATCCCGCTCGTGGCAGTGCTGCCGGCCCCGGCACCCAGGATGTTGCCCAGGCCGCCTCCGCCGAGCAGCCCGCCGAGGACATCGCCCAGACCACCGATGCCGGCGGCATTGCCGGCGCCGCCAGCGCCCGCAGCGCTCGCCTGGCCCTCCACGGCACCGCTGATTGTCTTCAACAGGTCGTCCATCGTTGCGCCTCCCGCTGTCAAGGTCCGTTGGGCAATGGATCCGGCCGCGCCTGGCGACCTCTGCGCACCACGAACGTCGAGTCGAGGGCGGGTGGAGTCTACCCTGAAATGGCCCGCCTGAGCACAGAAATCGGCGTGCTACACTCCGCCTCCGTCGCGCCGGGAGCCCGACGAATCATCGCCGAGGTCCGTCTGAACGTGCCGCGCGCCCAACGCGCCAGTGCCCCTCTTGCCCTGCCGTCGGTGGCCGGCCAGCTTGCCCTTGAGCTGCCCGCGGAGCTGCCCCGCCTGGCGATCGCGCCCGAGTGGAAGGATCAGCAGCGGCTGTGGGGCCACAGCTTCCATCCGATGTGCTCGTACCTGGCCAGCTTCCCGGCCGCCTTGACCCACGCCTTCATCGCCCGCTGGTCGCGACCCGGCGACGTCGTTCTGGACCCCTTCAGCGGTCGCGGGACCACCCCCCTGCAGGCCTGCGCCGAGGGCCGCATCGGCGTTGGCAACGACCTCAATCCGTTCGCCTACCTGCTGACCGCGGCCAAGGTCGAGCCGGCCAGCCAGGCCGAGGCGCGCACCCGGCTGACTGCCCTCCGGCTGCGCTGGGCCAATGAGGGAACGGGCTGGCTGGCCCTGTCCCTGCGCCTGCTGGCCAGCCCCGGACCCGGCGGCGTCCTCGTCCCGGCGGCTGGATCCATGGCTGCCCCGGCGGACGGTGTCGAACCGGTCCCGGTCGAAGTGGCACTGGCCTTCCATCCGCGCACGTTTGCCCAGCTCCTGTTCGTCCGGACCGTGCTCCAGCTTGACCAGCGAGTCGATCGGTTCCTGGCGGCCGGCCTGACCGGGATCCTCCACGGCAAGTCCGCAAGCTACCTCTCGGAGGTCATGCCCAACACGTTCAGCATGGCCCGGGGCTACGTCCGCGACTTCGTGGCCCGGACCG
>JBBRIV010000019.1:0-20383 GCA_038220425.1 Candidatus Limnocylindrales bacterium | reverse complement strand
TCCGGGGTGCCCCGTGGCGTTCCATCGGGGTGAAGTTCATGCCCAGGAAGTCGAACTCCAGGTTCGCCCCGCGCCGGATGATCTCGAGGTAGTGCTCCAGCACCGGGTACGAGTCGGCATGGCCGATCACAACCCGAGCGGGATCGACGCCCTCATCCTCGAAGACCCGCAGCTGGGCTAGGCCCACCGCTGACATCACGGAGTGGGTCGTGATCGCAAGGCCTGTTCGGCGAGCGGCCCGACCGGCGGCGCGATGGACCCGTTCCTCGAGTGCCGTCAGCCACGGCTTGTCAGTCCCAATCTCGCCGATGATTCCCGGCCGGACATCGCTGCCGTCGGCGCCACCTTCGATCTCGCCGACCAGCTCGTCGGCCAGGTCATCGACCGAGCGCCGGTCGATCAGAGCCTCGACGGGGTAGTAGGCGGTCCGATACCAGCCCGTGCCCATGACGATGTGCACGCCGCTGGCCTCGGCATAGCGGCGCAGGCGGAGCGGATCGCGACCCACCCCGGGCAGGGTCAGATCGACCAGCGAGCCCCCGCCGGCGGCCCGGTAGGCAGCCAGCTCGGGCACGACCAGCGCGTCGTCAGGGGTCAGCTCCCAGTAGTCCCAGCGATTGGGGATCTGCCAAAGGTGGATCCCGGTGTGCTCGTGGGGCAGGACAAACCCCAGGTCGGCTGCCGGGATGCGGCCGGAGACTGTCTGGACGTGGCCGGTGGGCTGGTCGGCCGGCTGGTCGGCCGACTGGTCGGCCGGCTGGCCCGCGGGCATGGACTGGGGCCGAGACAATGGCACGGGATCGGGCACTGAATCAGGCTCGGCTGACGGCATGGCCCGGAGTCTAGCCGAGCGCGGGCCGGATTCGGCCAAGGATCGCCCGCCCGGGTATCGTTTGGGTCTGCCAATCAGGTCCCGCGCAGCCCGCCTTGCCCGCGCGGCTCACTCAAGGAAGGTAGCTCATGTCCAGCCAGTCCTTCGAGCCGGGGGATCCACAGCGGTTCCGGCCGGCCGGCGGCCCGGGCTTCGTGCGGGATTGGGACTGGAGCCGCCAGGATCAGCGACCGGGCCTGCCCTGGGTTGGTCTCGTCCTGGTCCTGTTTGGCGTTGTCCTGCTGCTGAGCGACTTCGTACCCGGCTTCCACGTCGCCGGACCGGCCCTGGGCGTGGCTGCCGGGCTGGCTTTCCTGATTGCCTGGATCACCAACCGCGGTCGCTGGGGCCTGTACACGGCAATCTTCGTCCTGGCGATCTCGCTGCCGGCCTTCCTGATCGACCTGGGGGTCATCCGGAATGCCCCGGGCTGGACCACCCTGCTCCTGGGCATCGGCCTGCTGGCGGTGGCGCTCGCGCGCTGGCTGAACCACGCCGGCGTGGGCTGGCAGGCCCTCCTCGGCGGCCTGCTCGCCCTGAGCGGTGGCGACGACGTGATCCACGCGCTCGTGCCGGATGTCCCGCGCTTCGGTGCGCTGCTCTTGCCGGTGGTCCTGCTCAGCCTTGGATTGCTGATCCTGATGCGCTCGACTCGACGGCCCTGACGGCCGTCGCCAGCGCGCTTGCGAGCGTGTCGCTGATCTGGACCAGTTCCGCGTCCGTAACCACGAAGGGCGGTCCGAGCAGGATCTGGTCGCCGTTGAGGCCATCGGCATTGCCCGTCCCCGAATAGACCAGGACGCCGGCCGCGCGGGCCGCGGCGACGATGCCCTCGGTCAGGCGGGCCGATCGCGGAAACGGTGCCCGGCTGTCACGGTCGGCCACGAACTCGATGCCGACCATCAGGCCCCGGCCCCGAATTTCCCCAACGTTTGGATGGTCCCCGAGCGCGGCGCGAAGGAGCGCTGTGAGCCGTTCGCCCTTGACGGCCGAGGCGGCAACGAGGTCCTCGTCGTGCAGGATCCGGAGGACCTCTCGGGCCACGGCGGCACCCACCACCGAGTGGCTGAAGGTGAACCCATGGACGAAAGGCCCCGCCCCCAGGACAGTGTCCGCGACCGGACCTGCGACCGACACGAAGCCATACGGCCAGTAGCCCGAGGTGGCGCCCTTGGCCGCCACCAGGATGTCCGGCCGGACGCCCCAGTGGTCGATCCCGAACCAGCGCCCGGTTCGGCCGAAGCCGGTCATGACCTCGTCCACCACGAGCAGGACTCCGTGGCTCCGGCAGACCTCGGCAATCGCCCGCCAGTAGCCCTCCGGCGGCACGGCCGCAGCCAGCGTCGCCCCCACGATCGGCTCCGCCACGAAGGCCGCAACGGTCCCCGGTTCGGCGGCCTGGATCGCCCGGTCCAGCTCATCGGCCAGCTCGTCGGCCGTGGCCAGGGCATTCGCTCCGGGCTCCCCGGCCCGGTAGGGATAGGCCGCGGAGAGGTGCCTGAAGCGGCCCAACCAGCCCTCGTACGGCCGGCGCAGGGGCTTCCGCCCGGACAGGTCGAGCGCGCCGAGGGTGTTGCCGTGGTAGCTCCCCCAACGGGCGAAGACAACCCAGCGATCGGCTTCGCCGCGGGCGAGGTGGTAGGCCCGGACCAGCTTGAGCGCCGTCTCGATGGCCTCGGATCCGCCCGATACGGGATAGATCGTCGGGTTGTCCTGGGGCAGGTGCCGGCCGATCTCCTGGACGTACGCTTCAAGCGGCTCGGAGCTGAAGACACTGCCGTGGGCGTAGGCCAGCCGGCCGGCCTGGTCGGCCATGACCCGGGCGATGGACTCACGGCCGTGGCCGACGCCGACCACGACCGCTCCCCCGGCGGCGTCCAGGTAGGGCTGCCCGGTTGCGTCCCAGATCGTCGAACCCTCGGCTCGAACGGCAATCAGCGGGCTGCCCGCCGAGCGCTGGAAGACTCGACCGGTCACGAAGGCAGGGCTTGGCTGAGCGTCACCGGCCGATTGTACCGGCGCTCAAGCCGGGCTCAGCGGGTGTAGCCCGCGACCACCCAGCCGATCCGGCCGCTCGGAGCAATGACCCGCAGCCAGCGCAGGTTGTGCAGGCCTCGAGATACGCCGATCACGGCCAGCCGATCGCCGGGCCGCAGGATGAGCAGGCGACGAGCGGCAATGGACGGGGCCAGGCGCAGGGACAGGGCCACCGTCGCACGGACCACGGACAGGACCCGCGGGCCTCGTCCGCGACCACGCGGGGCCGGCCGAACCGCACCCGGGACGGGCAGGCGCAGGGTGCTCAGGCCCAGGTGGACATAGGTCGTGAAGCGTGGGTAGACGGCATTGATCCGGGTGATGGCGACACCGCTGATCATCGCGTGGACGACCCGGCCGGCGCCGATGTAGATCCCCACGTGGCTGCCGCCGCCGAAGATCACCAGGTCGCCCGGCAGCGGATTCGTGGTCGAGGTCATGCGCAGGGCGCGGAAGTGGACGTACAGGGCATATGCACTGCGCAGACCGGCAATCCGGCTGCCCAATCCGGCGTCCTCGAAGACGCGATAGACAAGGCCGGAGCAGTCGAACGTTCGGGGACCGGTGGCTCCGCGCTGATAGCGCGCACCGAGGTGGGTCTCGGCCAGGGCGATCACCCGGGTCGAGGCCAGGACGCTGGCCGGCGCGACCGCGGCGACGGCCTGTGTTCCAACGAGCGAGCGGGGCTGGGGCGAGAGATCGATCGCGCCTTCGGTCGACGCGGCCGCAGCCACGGGGACGAGAGCGCCCAGGATCAAGATGGACAGGCCGAGTGCGGCCAGCGCCCGGAGGCGCGCGTGCTTCTGGCTCAACAGGCTCCTTCCTACCAGGACATCGCGGACACGCGATGGCGATGGGCTAAGCCGCCTGTAGGCAGGAGGGATGGGGGTGCGGGCTGGGACAACGACAGCGGTCTGCCGTGAGGCGGCGATCTTCGGTTGTCGTTTCCGTACTGGGGGTAGCCCGAGGGCGGAGGATAGCCCATGCGTCCAGATCGCGCCGTGTGGACCATCTGTCGGAACGGGTCCCGGGCCGCCCGGCCCCGGCCTTTTGGCCCGACCTTGGGGCCGTTGGTCACTTCCGGGGCGGTCAGCCGAACGGCACGATCAGGGCCATGAACAGCCTGCTCAACCCTGCCGACTCCGGCACCACCGAACACGACGCCAGCGAGCGCGAAACTTCGGGCCAACTCCAGCTAGGGCTGCCGGGCCTGTCCCGGCGAGGCTTCATCCAGGGCCTGGCCCTGGCCGGTGGCGGCCTGCTGGCCGCCGCCTGCGGACCGGCCGCGGCCAACTGGACCTTCGGGCCGCTGGCCAGCGCAGCACCCTCGACCGCGGCCCCCTCGGCAGGCGCGACCGCCGGCGCCTCACCCTCGGCCGCCGCGGCCGGTTCGGCCGCGCCCAGCGGATCTCCGATCGCGTCGAGCGGTCCGATCCCGGCCGGCTGGACCCAGCACGATCTTGATGCCCGAACGGCCGTCCGACGCTACCTCGGCAACCTGGCGCCTGCCCTCAAGGGCATCTACGGCGATGTGGCCTTTGCCAAGCTGGCCGACATCCTGGGCGCCGCCGACGGCTATCCCGAGCTGAGCGCGAAGCCCGCTTTCGCCCAAGTTCCCAACCTGTTCCTGACCGACGCACTCCAGCCATTGAAGCCAACCGTCGACGGCGGGGTGAAGGTCTTCAACCTGACGATCGACGAGATCAACCAGAAGATTGACGAGCTCAAGCCGCCGGTGGCTGCGCTCGGCTACAACGGCCAGTGGCCGGGACCCACGATCCGGGTGACCCAGGGCGACCGCGTCCGGGCCGTCTTCACGAACAACCTCAAGGAGACGACCGGGGTCCACTTCCACGGCGTCCAGTTCGACGACTTCTTCCAGGACGGAATCCCGTTCGTGACCCAGAAGCCGATCACGCCCGGCGAGTCCTACACCTACGAGTTCAGCGCGACCGACGCCGGCTCGCTGATGTATCACTCCCACCACAACGCGACCGACCAGGTTGGCCGAGGCCTGCTGGGCGCCTTCATCGTCGATCCCAAGGTGGACCCGGTGAAATACGACCGCGAGTACATCTGGATCTCGAACGACTCGCTGGGCGGGTTCACGATCAACGGCCATGGCTTCCCAGCCACGGTACCGGTCCTCGCCGCGGTCGGCGAGACGGTCCGGATCCGGTTCATGAACGAGGGAATCATGATGCACCCGTGGCACCTCCACGGGAATGTCATGAAGATCGTGGCCCGCGACGGCCGGCCGCTGGGCAGTGCCGCCTTTGAGTGCGACACCCTGGGGGTCAATCCGGGCGAACGCTACGACGCCCTGGTCACTCCGAGCCATGCTGGCGTGTGGGCCTTCCACTGCCACATCCTGCCCCACGTCGAGGGCACCTCCGGAATGTTCGGAATGGTCAACACCATGATCGTGGTGCCTGAGAAGGCCCACGTCGACGCGATCGTCAAGGCCATCGTCAGCTGAGGGTTCGAGGACCCCCAGTGTGTTGCGCCTGACCTTCGTGATCCTGAGCGTGCTGAGCTTGCTGGGCGTGGCCGGCTGTTCGGGCGCGGCCCAGCCAAGTGCCGTGTCGACCCTGACCGTCAGCGATGCCTGGGTGCGGATGACCGCTGGCCTGGCTGAGCCCGCGGCCGGCTATCTCACGATCGTCAACCACGGGACCGCCGACGACGCCTTGGTCAGTGCCTCAAGCGCGCAGGCGGCGCTGGTCGCCGTCCACCAGAGCTCGATGGATTCCGCCGGGATGATGGGCATGGACCCGGTGGCCCGGCTGGATTGCCCGATCGGCGGGACCGTCGCGTTCGCGCCGGGCGGCTATCACCTGATGATCTCGGGCCTGGCCGTCCAGCTCGAGGCCGGTGACCGGCTCGAGCTGGACCTCGTGTTCGAGCATGCCGGCACGATCGTGGTCCAGGCCGACGTCCGGCAGACCTGAGGTGGAGCGCAGACCCGTAGTCCAGCCCGCCGCGAGATCGTCCGGACCGAGCCTGGACGGTGGCTTCTGGCTCGTCCTGGTCCTGGCCCTGGCCATGTTCGTCCTGGTCGTGGCTGCCGGGCTGCGCGCCGCGGGCGCCGGCTCGACCGGGGGTAGCGCGCTGCCGTCCCCGGCCGGGGCGGCGGCCGGTCTGAGTTCGGCGTCGCCGGCCGCGGTCGATCCGGGCGCGCTGCTGTACCCAGTTGCGAGTCCGGCGCCGGGAATCGTGCTGAACGATCCGAACGGCCAACAGCTCAGCCTGGCCGCCATGAAGGGCGGGATCGTCCTGGTCTTCTTCGGCTACACCCACTGCCCAGATGTGTGTCCCGCCACGATCGGGACGGTCGAGCAGGCGATGACCACCTTCGGGCCCGGGATCCGGACGCTGTTCGTGACCGTCGACCCGGAACGGGACACGGTCGCCTGGCTCAAGGACTTCGATACCTACCGGTCGGCCCAGTTCACCGCCCTGACCGGCTCGCAGGCCCAGATCCGAGCCACGGCCGACGCCTGGCGGGTCAAGTACGCGCGGGTCGAAACCGGGGTTCCGGGTGCCTACGGGATGTCCCATACGGCCGACGTCTTTGCCGTCGATGGGGCAGGCCTGCTCCGAGCCCATTTCCCGTTCGGGACCACGGCCGGCCAGATGGACGCGACGCTCCGCCTGATCGCTGCGCCGACAGCAAGCACACCGGCGCCACTGGCACCGTCGCAGGCGCCGGCCCAAACCGCCAACCCTGCCCCCCACGGCGGGCTGCAGGTGGGGGTGGACTCGAGCTCGATCTGGGCCGGCGGTCGGAGCCCGGTGATCCTGGCCCTGACGGGACCGGGCGGACGCCTCAACGACACCACGATCCAGCCAGTCGTCCAGCTGCTGGGCATTGATGGAACCCCGGTCGGCAGCCCGGTGCCGGCGATCCCCGTCCGGCCGCCGGGCATGACGGTCGTTTCCTATGTGGCCACCGTCACGATCCCCACCCCCGGCTGGTGGCGCCTCGCCGTGTCGGCCACACCCGGTTCCCTGGCCCTGACCGGGACCGCTGATCTCGCCGCCCTCGACCCGGGGACGTCGACCCCGATTGGATCTGCCGCCCCAGCCGTCCACAGCCCAACCCTGGCCGACGTCGGCGGTGACGTGCGCCAGGTCTCGACCGACCCGATCCCCGACCTGCGCCTCTACAGCCAGTCGACCAGCGACCTGCTGGCCCAGCACCAGGCGTTCGTGCTCGTCCTCGATTCAGCCAGGTTCCGGGTCACCTCGGCCTGCGGCAAGGCCCTGATCATGGCCCGCTACCTCCAGGATCGCTGGCCGGCCGTGCCATTCATCCACGTCGAGCCGTTCCGCTACGACGTGGTCACCGATACCCCGGTCCTGCGCGGCTCGCTGGCCGATCCCACCCTGAACGACGTCGCGGCGGCCTGGGGAATCGCGGGAGATCCGTGGGGCCCGATCTCGATGCCGTGGGTCTTCGTGGTCGATTCCCAGGGGATCGTGCGGGCCAAGTACCAGGGCGTGATGGGCAGCGACGACATCGACGTGATCGTCGCCCTCCTGGCCCAGTCCTAGCGGGTAAACAGGCCGCCGGGGTCCAGCTCCAGGCGCATCAGGTCCAGCTCGGCCGTTGTGGGTTCGGGGGTTTCAGCCAAGTCGGGACTGACGTGGAGCGGCCAGCCGATCGTGTCGCGGGCGGCCTGCAGGGTCGCTCCTGGATGGAGCGAGTCGAGGCGCATCTCGCCGCTGTCGTCGAAGTGGTAGATCCCGAGGTCGGTGACCACCACCGTCGGGCCTCGGCCAAGCCAGCCCTGCTCGCGCCGGATCCGCTCCGCGTTGGCAGCTCCGCCCAGGTTGCCCGGCGACGTCCGGAAGTCGATCTTCTCGACAAATGAGCGCTTCGACTGACGCATGATCACGAAGATCTGGCGGGCATTGATCGCGATCTCGCAGGCACCGCCCGAACCCGGCAGGCGGGTGGTGGGGTGGGCATAGTCGCCGATCACGGTCGTGTTGATGTTGCCAAAGCGGTCAATCTGGGCCGCGCCAAGAAAGCCCACGTCGATCAGGCCGCCCTGCAGGTAGAACGCGAACAGCTCGAACATGCTGACGGCCGCCGTCGCTCCGGTGACGATCGTGGGATCGCCGATCGAGAGGGGCAGCCGAGCCGGACGGGCGCCGAACACACCCGCCTCGTAGACCAGCTCCAGGTCGGGCGCCACGGTCCGCTTGGCCAGGTTGACCGCGATGTTGGGCAGGCCCACGCCCACGAAGCAGACTCGCTGGCCGGCCAGCTCGCGGGCGGCCGCCACGATCATCATCTCGGACTTGCTGAACGCCGCCGTCTCGTCGCTCATCGGTATTCGCCGTAGTCCACGGAGCCGGATGGGGCCGGCGCGCTGGGCTTCAGCCCAGCCAGCCGCCCTGAACCCAGCTTCTCGATGTACTCGGCCCGGCCGCCCAGCCCGTGGACCCATTCGGCCAGCCAGGAATCGGTGGCGGCCTTGTCGCGGCTGATCGGATCCCAGTCCAGGTAGAACCGGTTATCGCGGTCGTAGGCGCCCTGGACATACGACGGGTGGGCACCCCATGGCTCGACCACCACGGCATCCACGATCAGGCCCGGGATGATCGTTCGGTTGGGGTCGGCCCGGATGACTGCCTCATCGACCAGCTCTTCCACCACCACGATCACTCGCTCGGCGGCGAACGCCGCCTCCTTCTGGCAGCCCAGCAGGCCCCAGGCCTGGGTGTCGCCGTTGGCGTCGGCGCGCTGGGCATGGACGATCGTGACATCAGGCTTGAGCGGTGGGACGGCATAGACCGTGCCGTCGCCATAGGGCGATTCGATCGGCCGAATGAGCGGATTGGCGACCGGCAGGTCCGTCTCGAAATAGCTGCGCAGTGGGAAGAAGGGCAGGTTCGCTGCTCCCGCTGTGTAGCGCGCGACCATCCCGAAGTGGCTGTACTCCTCGAGCTCCAGGCTGGCGTGGTCGCCCTCGGTCACTCGCCGGATCGCGTTCAGGCCGCCCACGCCCGGATTGCCCAGCCAGCTGAAGATCAGCTTGCGGGCGACCCCGGCGGCGATCATCTGGTCGTAGATCACGTCCGGGGTCATCCGGGCCAGGACCAGGTCGCGCCGGCCCTGGCGGATGATCTCGTGGCCGGCCGAAAAGCTGATCAGGTGGGTGAAGCCCTCGATCGCCACCGTGTCACCGTCGCGCACGATCGCGGCGATCGCGTCGTGCATCGTGGCGACCTTCGAGGTGCTCATGACGGGTCGCTTGGACGGCGGCTAGCCGGCCGCCTCGACACCGGTCATCGCACCGGCGTTCGTGGCGGCCGCCAGGATCTCGCCGTGCTCGCGGGCAACGTCGCCCACGGCCTCGCCGAAGATCCGCAAGGCAGTGCCCATCTCGGCCTCGCTGACGGTCAGCGCCGGCGACATCCGGACGCTCGACTTGCCGCACTCAAGGACGAGCAGGCCGCGTTCGAAGGCCGCCCACTGGACTTCCTCGGCGTGCTCAGGCGTGTCGAATTCCACGCCCAGCATCAGGCCCTTGCCGCGAACGGCCCGGATCAGGTCCGGATTAGCGTCCATCAACGCGCCCAGGCCGGTGAGGGCCTGGTCACCGCGTCGCCCGGCGTTGGCGATGAGCCCGCTTTCGAGCAGGTCGATCGTGGCCAGGGCGGCCGCGCAGGCGACCGGATTGCCGCCATAGGTGGAGCCGTGGGCGCCCGCACCCCAGG
Organism: Candidatus Limnocylindrales bacterium; assembly: GCA_038220425.1. Classification (GTDB taxonomy): domain Bacteria; phylum Chloroflexota; class Limnocylindria; order Limnocylindrales; family CSP1-4; genus Palsa-1033. The sequence goes on along the minus strand of JBBRIV010000019.1, from coordinate 10,743 downwards.
CTTCGAGGAGCGGTGCCCGGGCAATCAGCGCGGCCAGGGGCATGCCGCTCGCGATGCCCTTGGCCGAGAGGAGAATGTCGGGCTTGACGCCCCAGTGCTCGACGGCCCACATCCGGCCGGTCCTGCCGGCACCCGACTGGATCTCGTCGGCGATCAGCAGGATGCCGTGCCGGTCGCAGATCTCGCGCAGGCCCTGGAGGAAGCCGTCCTCGGGCACGATGTAGCCGCCCTCGCCCTGGATCGGCTCGACGATGATCGCGGCGACTTCGCTGGCCGGGGCCAGCTTGTCGAAGAGGACCTCGTCGAACCAGCAAAGGTCTGCCACCTTGCCGTAGGGGGCGTGGAAGACGCCGGGCAGGAGCGGCCCAAAGCCCGCGTGGTACTTGGCCTTGGAGGCCGTCAGGCTGACCGAACCGTAGGTCCGGCCGTGGAAGGCACCCAGGAAGGCCACCACGTATGGTCGGTGGGTGGCGTAGCGGGCCAGCTTGATCGAAGCCTCGACGACCTCGGTCCCCGAGTTGCCCAGGTACACCCGGGCCGGGCCGTCGAACGGGGCGAGCCGGGCTAGCCGCTCGCACACTTCGGGGTAAATGGGCAGGTAGAAATCAGAGGCCGAGAAGTGGATCAGCTCGGCGGCCTGCTCGCGAATGGCGGCCACGACCTGGGGGTGGCTGTGCCCGGTTGAGGTGACCGCGATGCCGGCCGCAAAGTCCAGGAAAAGGTTGCCATCGATGTCCTCGACGACGAGTCCATCACCACGAACCGGCACGATCGGATAGGCCCGCGGCAGGCTCGGCGAGGTCCATGTCTCGTCGTAGGCGATGTGCGCCCTGGCCTTGGGCCCGGGGATCTCGGTGCGCAGGTCGGGGACCGGCCGGGAGCCGGCAAGTCGGTTCGTGGCGTGGGTCGCGACCTGGGTCACGGGGCACCTCTGGGGCTGGCAGGCGGATACGTTTTATGCAGTCTGAATACTGCAAGCGAGTATAGCCGAGCCGCTGGGTCGGGCGCCGCTCGGTGGCAAGGCCCGGGCGCCGTGGCAGGCCCCGGGCGCGCGTGGCCTGGCACCGCGGCACTCGCTTCTGCCCTTGAGTCGATCGAGGCTCGCTGCATGAGCATTCCAAGGCTATCGAGGCCCTTAAGAGGCTTCTCGGCTCATCCCGGCTGTGCGGATCGTCTCGCTTCGGCACGATTCAAACTCCAGGCACCGGGCTCGCTCACCGGCCGGGAGCCTCCCGCCCGATGTCGAGGCCTTGCGACTCACCTTGGCCTTGGAATGCTCATGCAGCGAGCGCGGCCACGGCTTAGGGCCCGGCCGACCCCGTAACCCTTGCGATTCCGGGTGCATGGTCGTGGCGAGCGTAGGGCGAGTCGACAAGGCCCTCGAATGAGGTCTGGAGCCGCCTATTCGAGCAAGGCGTGCAGGCGACCGCACTCGGGCCCTGCTCCCCCCTGGATCCCACCTCTAACCGTGGCCGCGACCGCCCATGAGACCTGGCTTTGTGCTCCCTGCGTCCACGCACCCGGAACGGCCGGGCAGAAGCGCCGGTGCCGCCGCGCGAGCCGCCGGCCGCCGCACGACGCCGCCCCCCGCCGGAGCCCGCGCTAGTCGACGATCGTGTGGCTTTGCTCGCGCAGGAACTGGGCCGGGTAATACATCGACAAGCCGGCCTTGCCGGTGGAGCCGGAGCCTTTCCAGCCGCCGAAGGCCTGGACGCCCGGCCAGGCGCCGGTCGTGGCGCCGGCGCGCCGGTTGACGTACAGCGTGCCCGTTTCGATCGTGTCGAGGAAGGTCTGGACCTCGGCCGGATCCTCGCTGAAGATCCCCGCGGTGAGGCCGTAGACACTCTCATTCGAGAGCCGGATCGCCTCGTCCAGCGAGTCGACCGGGGCGACCGCCGTGAACGGCGCGAAGAGCTCGTCGATGAACAGGCGATGATCGGACGGCAGGTTGCCCACGATCGTGGGCTCGACGAAGAAGCCGCGCTCCAGGTCGCCGCTGCTCAGCCGCTCGCCACCGGTGTAGACCGTGCCATCCCGGCGAGCGTCGCTGGACGCCTGCTGATGGCGGTCGACGGCCTTCTGGTCGATGACCGGACCCATCCAGTTCGAGCGCAGGAGTGGATCGCCCACGCTCAACGCCTCGGCCTTCTGAACCAGCAGCATGATCAGCTCGTCGTGGACGGGACGCTCGACGTAGACCCGGCTGTTGGCCGAGCACTTCTGGCCGCTGAAGCCGAAGGCCGAGCGGACGATCCCCTCGGCCGCTTCCTCAAGGTCCGCCCGGGCCGTGACGATGGCCGGGTTCTTGCCGCCCATCTCGACGATGGCCGGGCGCGGATAGCGGATCGAGAACTTCTTGAACAGCTCGAAGCCGACATCGAACGAGCCGGTGAAGACGATCCCGTTGATCCCCTGGTTCTCCTGGAGCTCCTGGCCAACCGATTCGCCTGGGCCCATGACCAAGTTGAGCGTCCCGTCGGGCAGGCCGGCGTCGCGATAGGCCTGGACCAGGTTGATCGCGGACATCGGAGCGGCAGTGCTGGGCTTGAGGATCACGGTGTTGCCGGCCATCAGGGCGGCTCCGGTGGGGCCGGCGGCGAGGGCCATCGGGAAGTTGAATGGGCTGATCACGGCCACCACACCCAGCGGGCGCAGGATCGAGCGGGTGTGAACTGCGGAATCGCCCAGGTTGTCCATCGGGTGGTCGTAGCCGTCGTTGCGCTCCATCACATCGGCGTAATAGCGCAGCAGATCGGCAGCTTCCTCGACTTCACCGAGCGCCTCGAGGCGGGTCTTGCCCAGCTCGATCGCCATGTGCCCGCCGTAGACCATCTGGCGCTGGCTGATCAGCTCGGCGGCCCGGCGGATGATCGCCAGGCGCTCACGCCAGGGCGTGGCGGCCCAGGCCGGCTGAGCGGCGCGGGCGGCCGCGATCGAATCGCGGACATCCTGGCGAGTGCCCTTGGCGAAGTAGCCGACGACGATGTCGCGGTCGATCGGCGAGCGCACGGTCGACTCGCTCTCGCCCTCGCGCTCCTTGCCGCCAACCAGGTTCAGGTGATGCCGGCCAAGCTCGCTCCGAGCCTGGAGCAGGCCGGCCTCGTACAGGCTGTGCAGCGCTTCGTTGTCGTTACGCAGGGTGGCGTAGGTGATCTTCAGGCGCGGCTTCGCGTCACTGGTCATGGATGTGCTCCCCTTCTCGGGTGCTTGGCGCGGGCCGCGTCAATGCGCGGCGGCGGCTGTGGCGGCCAGTGTACTGCGACCCCCTTCCGGCCAGCGCGAGACCACCGGTCTCGGCGTTCAGCCCAGGGCGCCGACGACCTCGCTGAGCGAAGCGGCCACGCCGGTCGGCACGCCCCCACCCCGCCGTCGGGACGCCGCGCCGGCCAGCTCCGCGTCGCCGTGCTTGCCGGTACGCACGAAGATCCCGCGCAGGCCGAGTCTCTGGGCCGCCAGGACGTCGCTGAAGACGTCGTCGCCAACCATCGCCAGGTCGTGCCGGGACGCGCCGGGCAGGCTCGCCAGCAGCTCGGACGCGGCTTCCCGGAAGAAGGCCGGCGAGGGCTTGCCGATGACCGTCGCCCGCTGGCTCGTCGCGAACTCGAGGCCGGCCACGAACGCGCCCGAATCGAGGGTGGGTCCCTCCGGCGTCAGCCACCACGGGTTGCGATGCATCCCGATCAGCTCGGCCCCGCCCCGGACCAGCCGGAAGGCGTGATTCAGGTTGTCGTAGGTGGCCGCTTCGGGCGAGTCGCCGATGACCACCGCGGCAGCGACTGCGCCCGGCGCACCGGCTTCCGCATCGGTCAGGAGGTGCTGGCCGTGAAACTCGGTCCGGGCGTCGTCAGAGGCCAGCACGAAGAGCGGCCGGCCGGGATGACGCCGGCGGGTGTAGGCCGCCGACAGCGACAGGGCCGACAGGATCCGCTCGGGGGGCAGGGCGAGCCCGATCCGGGCGCCCCAGGCGGACAGCATCCGACGGCTCATCAGCGACGTGTTGGTCACGATCCGGTACGGGATCCCGCGCCGATCGAGCGTGCCGATCGCCTCGGCGGACCCGTCGATCGGCCGGCCCGCCACGAGGACGACGCCGTCCAGGTCGAGCAGGAAGCCGCGCACACCGGCAACGGCAGCGCGCAGCGCGGCAGCGGAATCGGCGGAAGCTGGGGTCATGGGCGGGATGGTACCGTGCCAACCGGTGGCCGGCGTTCGACCGGCCGGGGGCGGAGTCGGAGGCACCATGGGACTGCTCGATGGCCGGCAGGCACTCATCTTCGGGGTCGCCAACGACCACTCGATCGCGTGGGGCATTGCCCAGGCACTCCATGAGGCCGGGGCCACCATCGGCTTCAGCTCGGTCGAAGCCCTCCTGGAGCGACGGGTCCGTCCGCTGGCCGAATCGATCGGCTCGACGTTCATCGAACCATGCGACGTCCAGTCGGACGAGCAGATCCGGGACGTCTTCGTGAAATGGCGTGCCGCCCACGGTCCGGAAGCCCGGCTCGACGTGCTTGTCCATGCCCTGGCCTACGCCAAGCGCGAGGACCTTGAGGGCAGCTTCGTCGACACGTCGCGCGAAGGCTTCGCCATCGCCCTCGATGTCAGCGCCTATTCGCTGGTCGCCCTGGTTCGCGAGGCGCGGGCGGCGGGCGTCCTCCACCCAGGCTCGAGCGTGCTGACCCTGTCCTACTACGGTGCCGAGAAGGTGGTCAGCAACTACAACGTAATGGGCGTGGCCAAGGCAGCCCTCGAGGCATCCGTGCGCTACCTGGCCGCCGACCTGGGACCCGAGGGTGTCCGGGTCAACGCCATCTCGGCCGGTCCGGTGCGAACCCTGGCCGCGGCGGGCATCGCCGGGTTCAAGAAGATGTACGGAGCATTTGCCGACCTGGCCCCGCTGCGCAAGAACATCTCGATCGAGGATGTCGGCCGGACGGCCCTGTTTCTCGCGTCCGACCTGTCCAGCGCGGTAACCGGCGAGACGATCTACGTCGACGGCGGCTTCAACATCATGGGCGTGCCCAGCGCCGAGGCCTGAACCGGCCGCCAATTCAGGCGTTTCTCAGACCAGCTTCGTAGAACTGGGGATGACAGGCCCAGCAAGACAGTGTTCCACGAGGCTCCCCGATGACCACCCCATTTGACCCAGAGTCGGCCGGCGAGCCCGTCCCGGATGTCACGGTTGATCCAGTCAACGAGTTCACCTACGACGAAGACGCCTACGAACGCGCTGTTCCGCCGGCCGCCGCCGAGCCAGGCCAGCCAGTCCAGCCGGTCTGGCCACTCAACGCGACCGTCGACCGGCCTGTTGGCCGGGACACCGGACGACGCTCGATCGTCCTGGCCGCCGTCCTGGCCGCAACCCTGGCAGCCGGCGGCACATTTGGAATCGTTGAGCTGACCCTGCCCTCGAACGCGCCCCTTGCCTCGAACCCGCCCGCCCAGCTGACCAGCACGAGCACGACCGTCCCCACCGGCAGCGGCTCGGCCAACCAGCCGATCGTCCAGATCGCCGCCGCAGCCAGCCCGGCCGTGGTCACGATCACGGCCACCGGCGGATCCGGGCGCAACGCCGGGACGTCGATCGGCTCGGGCATGATCGTCACGAGCGACGGCTACATCCTGACCAACCGCCACGTCGTCGCCAGCGGCGGCAGCCTGTCGGTGCAGTTGCCCGACGGCCGCAAGTTCGTGGGTACTGTTGTGGGCACCGACCCGGCCAACGACGTGGCCGTGGTCAAGATTGATGCGACCGGCCTGGCCACGGTCACCCTGGGCAACTCGGACAAGCTCCAGATCGGCCAGCTCGCGATTGCCATCGGCGACCCACTGGGCACCTTTGCCGGGACGGTCACGACCGGCATCGTCAGCGGACTTGATCGCTCGATCGACGTGCGCGACTCGCAGACCGGCGCAGGCGTTCACCTCACCGGCTTGATCCAGACCGACGCGGCCATCAACGAAGGCAACAGCGGTGGGCCGCTCCTGAACTCCTCGGGCCAGGTCATCGGGATCGATTCGGCCACCGACCCGAACGCCCAGGGCATCGGCTTTGCTGTCCCGATCAACATCGCGATCACCCTGCTCAATCAGGTCAAGGCGGGCACGGCCAGCAGCACCTGATCGGTGGCACACTGCCCGGGTGGGTGCACTACGCAAGATCCTGATCGACCCGGATCCGCGCCTGCGGATCCCAACCCGCGCCGTCAAGCTGCCTGACAAGGGCCTGCGCCGGCTCATCGACGACATGGTCGTGACGATGCGCAAGGCCGGCGGCGTGGGGCTGGCGGCGCCCCAGATCGGCGAGCCTTTGCGCCTAGCGGTGGTCGAGGTCAAAGGTCTCCTCACGATCATCGGCAACCCGGCCGTCGTGAAGACCGGCTTTCCGGCGGTCGACTGGGAAGGTTGCCTGTCGATCCCGGAGCGGGTGGCCCAGGTCCGGCGAGCTGCCGAGATCGTGATCGTGGCCGACGACATCGAGGGACGCCGGGTTCGCCACCGGGCCACGGGTCTGCTGGCCCGGGCGTTCCAGCACGAGATGGACCACCTTGCGGGTCGCCTGTACATCGACCTGATTGACCCGGCCGACCTGCTCGATACCCGGCTCCACCCGGTCCCGCAGGGATGAGCAGCAACCTGCAGGTCGTGCTCGCCCCGGGCGCGTCGGGCACGGCGGCGTCGATGAGCCCGTATGTCACGGGCCTCACGGCGCGCGGCTTCCGGACGGCTGCCATCGACCTTCGCCGGGGCAAGGCCGAGGACGCCGTGGCCGGCTACCTCCTGGCCGCCCAGACCGTTGACCCTGGAGCCGTTGACCCTGGAGCCCGCCAGCTGGTAATCGGCGGCCAGTCGTTTGGCGGTCGCGTGGCCAGCCTCCTGGCCGCCGATCGGCCGGCCGAGGTGCTGGGCGTGGTGTGCTTCTCGTATCCCCTGCACCGCCCGGGTGCGCCCGAGACATGGGACGCGCGGACCGCCCATTGGCCCCGGATCGAATGCCCCGTGCTCCTGCTGTCCGGCGAGAGCGACCCGTTTGCCCGGATCGACCTGCTGCGAGCTGCCCTCGTGCGGCTGCCGAACGTGGAGCTGGTGACCTATCCCCGGGTGGGCCACGGCTTGCTGTCGGTCCTGCCCGACGTCCTCGACCGGGTGTCGGCGTTCCTGGCGGCACTCGATCGTGGCTGATGTCGGCCGGCCGGCGCGCCTGACTGGTCCTTGCAGGTCCGCATCCGTTCCCCGATCCGATCATCCGCCAGGCGCTACGCTTGTCGGGCGGATCGTTCGACACGCGGCCTTCGTGTGCCTCCCGTCCCGCCCGGATCGGTGACCTATGTCCCCAGCCTATGACGAGCGCGGCCTGCTGATCGAGCTCGAACCCGAAGCCGGACGCCTGTACGACCGTCACATGAAAGTCGCCCAGGAATGGTTCCCGCACGACTACATCCCGTACCGCCTGGGTCGCGACTTCGACAAGGAACCGTGGACGCCGGATCAGCCGCGCCTGACCGGGGTTGCCCAGACGGCCTTTGAGATCAACCTCCTGACCGAGGACAATCTGCCCTCGTACCACCGCTTGATCCACGGCATGTTCGGCAGCGGCGACGGCGCCTGGATCAACTGGATCGGGCGCTGGACGGCCGAAGAAGGCCGCCACGCGATCGTCCTGCGCGACTACCTGGTCGTGACCCGCAACATCGATCCACTCCTGCTGGAGCGTGGCCGCATGATCCAGCTCGAGAAGGGCTACGACCTGGCCTCGCCGGACACCCTCCACGGGCTGGCTTATGTGGCCTTCCAGGAGCTGGCGACCCGGATCTCCCACCGCAACACCGGGCGCTACTCAAACGATCCGGTGGCCGACAAGATCATGATCCGGATCGCTGCCGACGAGAACCTGCACATGGTCTTCTACCGCGACATCATGGCCGCTGCCCTGCTCATCCAGCCGTCGGCGGCGGTCTGCGCGATCGTCGACGAGGTCCTCTCGTTCCAGATGCCGGGCGCCGGAATTCCGCAGTTCATCCGAAAGGCCGCCCAGATTGCGCGGGCCGGGATCTACGATGTGCGGGTCCACCGCGACGAGGTCCTTATGCCGATTCTTCGGCATTGGCGAATCTTCGAGCTGAGCAATCTGAGTGAGGCCGCCGAAGAAGCCCGTCGTCGGCTCGCCGAACACCTCGACAAGCTCGAAGCAGCGGCCCGCCGCTTCGAGGAGAAGCTCGCCGGCTCGACCATTCCACGGATGACCTCGATCGGCTGACCAAGCAGGAGATAACCGAGATGACTGACTCGCGCGGCGACCGGAACACCAAGTTCCTCCACTCGGAAGACCAGATCCCCAAGGCCTGGTACAACATCGCCGCGGACCTGCCGATCCCGCCGGCCGGCGTCTACCACCCGGGAACCGGCCAGCCCATCGGCCCGGCCGACCTGGCCCCGCTATTCCCGATGGCCCTCATCGGCCAGGAAGTCAGCGCCGAGCGCGAGATCGAGATCCCCGAGCCCGTTCGCGATGCGTATCGGCTGTACCGGCCCAGTCCCCTCTTCCGAGCGCACCGCCTGGAGAAGGTCCTCGATACCCCCGCCCACATCTACTACAAGTACGAGGGCGGCAGCCCGGCCGGCAGCCATAAGCCGAATACGGCGATCCCGCAGGCCTTCTACAACAAGCAGGAAGGCACCAAGCGGATCGCGACCGAGACCGGCGCCGGCCAGTGGGGCAGCGCGCTGGCGTTTGCGGGATCGTTGTTCGACCTTGAGATCAAGGTCTACATGGTCCGGGCCAGCTACGACACCAAGCCCTACCGGCGCATCCTCATGGAGACGTACGGTGCCTCGGTCGTGGCCAGTCCCAGCCCTGACACCAACTACGGCCGGGCCGTCCTGGCCGAGCATCCCGACAGCCCCGGCTCATTGGGCATGGCCATCAGCGAAGCCGTCGAGGACGCCGCGACCCGCGATGACACGAAATACAGCCTGGGCTCGGTCCTCAACCACGTCCTGATCCATCAGAGCGTGGTGGGCCTCGAGGCGATCCAGCAAATGGCCCTGGCCGGCGAGGAGCCGGACATGATCATCGCCTGCGCCGGTGGCGGCTCGAACTTTGCCGGGTTGGCGTTCCCGTTCCTGGGCCAGACGTTCCGGGGCGGGCGCAAGTACCAGATCATCGCGGTCGAACCGGAGGCAGCGCCGTCGCTGACCCGCGGCGTCTACGCCTTCGACTACGGCGATACCGGCAAGATGGCCCCGATCGTCAAGATGTACACCCTGGGTTCCGGGTTCATGCCCGAGCCGATCCACGCTGGCGGCCTGCGCTACCACGGGATGGCCCCGATGGTCAGCCTGCTCGTGAATCACGGCGACATCGAGGCCCGGGCGGTCCACCAGGGTCGGGCATTTGCGGCGGGCGTGGCGTTTGCCCGAGCCGAGGGGATCCTGCCCGCACCCGAGTCGTCCCATGCGATCCGGGTGGCCATCGACGAGGCCATCGCGGCCAAGGCCAGCGGCGAGAAGAAGGTCATCCTGTTCAACCTGTCGGGCCACGGCCACTTCGACCTGGCCGCCTACCAGAAGTTCCTGGACGGCTCGCTCGAGGACTACGAGTACACCCCCGACGAGGCGGCCCTCGCCGCGTTGCCGAAGATCGGCTAGCTCCGGGGTCGCGCAGCGGGGCGTGGCGGAGCGGCGCGGCGGTGGCGCGTGCGGCACGGCGGTGGCGCGTGCGGCACAGGGCTGGGCGGGCCGCGCGGCGCGGCGGCCCGGGCGGGCGGGCCGAGCGGCGCGGCGGCCCGGGCGGGCAGTTCCTGCCAAATGCCGCTACCAGCGACCGTATTACCGCTCGCGGCCGATTCCTGGCCCGAATTCGCCATCCGGGCCGAACGGCCACGCACGAATCCGCCTCAGGGCCGGCGCTTCAGGGTCAAAATCGGGCATCGATCGACCATACGGCCGCCCACAGCGGCATTTGGCAGAAGCCTGGCCGCCGATACCCGGCCGCGGGTTCGGCAAGGGCGGGCGCCGCGGGTTCGGCCGCCGATACCCGCCGCCCAGCCGCCGGCCCGGGCCAGGCACCTGGGCGCTGGCGTAGCATCGGTTCGGCGACCCTTTGGTATCGCAGGAGGGCATGGGATGCGACGTGGATTGGCGACTTCGGATCTGGGTGACCTTTTCGACCAACCTCGGGCGGCCGTGATCTCGATGGGCCTGCCCAATGGCCGGATCTTCAGCCGGCCGGTCTGGCATCGATTTGTGGCTGGGCGGTTCGTCTTCCAGTTCCCTGACGGCGATCGCAAGATCGCCATCCTGGAAGCCGATCCCCGGGCAACCGTGGTGCTCGCCGAGGACGCCCACCCGTACCGGGCAATCGAGGTCCGCGGTCGCGTCCGAATGACCCGTGACGGCTATCACGAGATCGGGTCGCGGATCTGCCTGCCGTATGTCGAGGCCTTCGACCCCGCGTCGGACGTGGCGTCGTACATGAGCGTTGATCCCGGAGTCATCGCCGAGCTGGAACCCGACGTCGTCACGTGCTGGGACTACGCGGATGAGGCGATGATGCCGCCAAAGGCGTCGACCGGCTGACCTGAGCGCCGGCTGCCGTTGAGCGAGCCAGGCCGATGCGCCCGACGGCCGGGAGCCGGCAGCCGGCAGCCGTTGACAGATACCGCCTTGGGTTCTAGGCATCATCGCAACACCGCGCATAGCGATCGGCTGGTTGAGGAGGTGCGAGGTGGCCCGAGGTCCGTT